>NZ_JBASJU010000141.1:0-6803 GCF_049655485.1 Daejeonella sp. | reverse complement strand
CGTTCGGGGATTCATGCTGTTTATATCGTGCCTTCAGAAGGTGGAACACCAACACGTTTGAGCTGGTATCCTTCCGCTTCTTTTCCAAGGGGCTGGTCACCTGATGGTAAGCAGGTATTGTATGCTTCTGGCAGAGAATCTGCTCCTACTGCTTTTAACCGGCTATGGACAGTCTCCGTAAAGGGCGGCCCGGCATCCCTTCTTCCTGCACCATGGGCTTTTGACGGCGACTATTCTCCCGACGGCGCTAAAATGATTATTGACAGGGTCAGCCGCTGGGACGGAGAATGGAGGCATTATCGCGGCGGACAAAACACTGCCTTGCAGGTATTAGATCTTAAAACATTGAAAGAAGTATCCCTGCCCAATGAGGGAAGTATGGACATACAACCGCTATGGATGAATCAGGAGATCTATTTTCTCTCTGACCGGGATTTTATCATGAACGTATGGGCTTACAATACATCTACTTCGGCCCTTCGGCAGGTAACTAATTTAAAAACCGGCGATATCAAATGGATGGGAGGGAACGGAACAGAAATAGTTTATGAACATCATGGCTATCTTCACCTGCTAAACCCACTTACTGGCCAGAGCAAGGCTTTAGACATAAATGTAAGCGGCGATTTCCCATGGGCGGAAACCCGTTTCGAGAATGTGAGCAGTAAAATTTCCGAAGCTTCATTATCGCCAACAGGCAAACGAATATTAGTGGAAGCCCGGGGAGAAATTTTTACCGTCCCGGTTGAAAATGGTGATCCGAGAAATCTCACACAAAGCTCAGGTGCTGCAGACCGCCGCCCTATATGGTCGCCCGATGGGAAGCAAATAGCCTGGTTTAGCGATAAGGACGGTGAATCTTATTCTTTGTACATCACTGATCAGGAAGGAATAAAAGAAGCCCGGAAAATTAGTATTGGCGAAAGTAAACTAGCGTGGGACCCTGTATGGTCGCCGGATGGTAAACATATCGCGTTTACCGACAATGCCGTGCGAGTCAAAGTGCTGGAAGTCGCCAGTGGGAAAATCAATACAGCCGATATCGGAGGTACCAATTTAGACCGGGGGAGAATGGGATTAAGCTGGTCGCCCGACAGCAAATGGCTGGCTTATTCCAAATCAGCACCTAATAATTTTAGAACGATCATGGCCTGGTCTGTTGAGAATAATAAAACCAGGGCAATCAGTGATCCGATGGCCGACGCCATTTCCCCTGCATGGGATTTGAACGGGCGTTACCTCTACTTTTTGGCGAGTACAAATGTGGCCCTGGGTTCCGGATGGGCCAATACCAGTTCACAACAAGCACAGCCAAGTTTTGCCGCCTATCTGACTATACTGCGCCAGGATGACCCTAATCCTTTTCCGTTGAAAACGGATGAAGAACCTGACACCACAAAAGCCAGCCCTCCAAAAGACCCCAGCGCCGCTAAGGCAGTATTACCTAAACTACTGCGGATTGATTGGGAACAAATAGACCGCAGAATTATATCCATCCCTATTCCTGTTGGCAACTACCAGGGAATGATCGCGGGTCCTAAAGGAAGCGTCATGATTATTTCCGGACCGGTGATCAGTAAATACACCGTGGAAGATAAAAAATTGGAGGAAATGGTGAAAGGGGGCTCGCAGTATGCTGTATCTGCAAACGGAGAAAAGTTACTGTTCAAGTCCGGTCCGAACTGGCGGGTAGTATCTACATCCAAGCCTGCTGCCCCTGCAGATGGGATTGTTGCCATGAATTTGCGCATGCAACTTAACAGGCCGGAAGAATGGAAACAGATTTTCGACGAATCATTGAGATATCAGAGCGATTATTTTTATGATAAGGGAATGCACGGCAGAGATTGGAAGGAAGTAAAGGAATATTATACTCCTCTGGCTTCATCTATCCGTCATCGTACGGATCTGACTTACCTTCTCGACCAGATCGGAGGAGAAACTTCCGTTGGCCATAGTTTTGTTTACGAGGGAGACACACCTTCTCTGGATACTTCAAGGGCCGGGGTATTGGGTGCTGATTTGGTACAGGCCGATGGAAGATGGAAAATCAAACGAATTTACACTACCGAGAGCTGGAACCCCGGCGTTATCGCCCCCTTAGCACAGCCGAACTTAAAGGTAAAGGAAGGTGACTTTATTCTGGCCGTTAATGGAAAAGCCCTGTTTTCAACGGATGATCCTTATGAACTTTTGAATGGCACGGGAAGAATGCAGACCCTTTTACTAGTTAACAGTAAACCAAATATGGATGGTGCATGGACTATAAAGGTACAGCCTTCTGAGAATGAAAATTCGTTACGTCAGTTGGCCTGGATAGAAGATAACCGCCGAAAAGTAGACGAATTATCAAAGGGAAAACTGGGATATGTTTGGGTTCCGAATACTGGGGGAGCGGGTTTTAGTTCATTTAACCGCTATTATTTTGCCCAGCAAGACAAGGAAGGAGCGGTAATTGACGAACGCTTTAACGGGGGCGGTTTGTTGGATGACTACATGGTAGATCTAATGGTTCGCCGGCTACGTGCCGCGATTACAAATGAAGTGCCCGATGGGAAAGCCATGCGACTACCTGCCGGCATTTTGGGACCCAAAGTTTTGCTGATTAATGAGCTCGCTGGTTCAGGGGGTGATTTCTTTCCATGGATATTCCGGCAGCAAAAAGTAGGTCCGCTTATTGGGACGCGTACATGGGGAGGATTAGTGAAATCATCCGTTCATTATCCTTTTGTGGATGGTGGTGCAATGACCGCCCCTGATAATGGGATTTTTGATCCGTTTAAAAATAAGTGGGTTGGAGAAAATACGGGTATTTCGCCTGACATAGAACAAAAGATCAGCGCAGTTGCTGTAGCCAATGGCCGGGATCTGCAACTGGAAAAAGCGGTTGAAGAAGCTTTGAAATTATTGCAGAAAGAACCCTGGATTGATGTGAAAAATCCGCCGTATTCCACACCGGCGAAAAAGAACTAGGTAGGACAAGAGTTGGATGTGTATCATAGCTTTGCAGCTAATTTCTTTAATGTTTTTTCAACAATTTCTATAAGGGGGTGTTATTTGCAATACATTACTGTCTATAATTCATAATTCTTCAATTATGTCGGAAAAGTTGAAAGAAACAATTGATACTAGCACCGGGGAAAAGCAACAATCATTCCTGCTAAAACTGAGCGATGCAATCCGAGTCCCTAGAAACCCAATAGATGTTGAGGAAGCAGCTACAAAAACAGCTCTGGATTTTATGGAAGCCGATAGGTGCCACTACAGTACTATTGACGGAGATAATGTCATAATTCTGCAAGACGCCGTGCGTGGAAATCTGCCTTCGGTTGCGGGTGTACATAACATAAACAGCTTTGCGCTGTATAAGGCGGTTTTAAAAGCCGGGCGTCCCTTTGTTGTGGATGATGTATGTACCAGCGAGATAATTGATAATGAACTAAAAAAGGTTTGCTTGGATTTCCAATATGGTTCATTCATCAATGTACCGGTGATTAAAAACGACAAACCAGTAGGACTTCTTTCTCTCGTTCAATGTAAGCCAAGGAAATGGACAGACACCGAGTTGCAGCTATCCATTGAAACAGCCGAAAGAATATGGGCAGCGGTAGAAAGAGCGAAAGCAGAAGAAGCCCTACGCACATCGGAAGAGAAATACCATACGCTGTTAAATACAATTGATGAGGGCTTTAGTATATTGGAAGTGTTATTTGACGATAAAGAAAAAGCGATTGACTACATTTTTCTTGAGATGAATGATGCACATGAAGCAATAACCGGATTGTCACAAACGGCGGTAGGGATGCGCATTAGTGAACTGATGCCCGACATGGAAGAAAGTGTGCTAAACCATCTCGGAAAAATTGCACTTTCGGGTGAGCCTGCACGCTATGAGCAATATGTGGGTGCATGGGACCGTTGGTTCAATGTTTTTTCATCACGGGTGGGCGGCGACGGCAGCCGAGTAGTTGCCAATGTTTTTAAAGACATTACCGATCACAAAAAAGCAGAAGAGAAATTAAAAGAAAGCGAAGAAGCCTTTCGCGCAATGGCAGACCTTTCACCAGTACTTATCTGGACATTTAATGCCAATGGTACGTCATCATATTATAACAAAACGTTTCTTGATTTTGTGGGGGTGGCAAAGAGCGAAGATATTTATGATTGGAATAAAATTATTCATCCGGATGATATTCAATCAACGTTAGATAACATAGATATAGCAATAGCCGAACAAAGCTCCTTTTCAATAGAGTGTCGCCTGTTAAGGGCAGATGGGCAATGGCGCTGGGTGCTGGCACAAGGTAATCCAAAACTTGGTCTAGACAATGAATTTCTAGGTTTCGTAGGTTCGTCTGTCGACTTCACTGAGCGCAGGGAAGCTGAAGCAAAAATTAAAAAAAGCGAGAAAAAATTTGAGGCGGCAATCCTCGCTGTAGAAGGGATTATCTGGACAAACAATGCTGTAGGTGAAATGGTTGGTGAACAACCTGGATGGGCTAAATTAACCGGCCAAAGTTTTGAAGAATACCAGGGATTTAAATGGTCTTCAGCTGTTCATCCCGAGGATGCACAGCCTACGGTTGATGCCTGGAACAAAGCAGTTAAGAATAAAAGCACATTTGAATTTGAACACAGGTTAAAGACAGCGCAAAATGGATGGCGACTATTTGCAGTAAGGGCAGTGCCAACCTTTGATGAAAATGGTATAATTGAGCAGTGGGTAGGTGTACATAGTGATATTACCGAACAACGTGAAGCAGCGAAAAAAATAAAGGAGAGTGAGTCATATTTCCGTAGCCTAACTGATACGGTCCCCGCAATCATCTGGATTACCGAACCCGATGGAACTTGCAGCTATTTGAATAAGCACTGGTATGATTTTACCGGACAAACCGAAGACGAGGCCAAGGGTTTTGGCTGGCTTAATTCCACCCACCCTGAAGATAAAGAAAAAGCAGGGGAAATTTTTGTTAAAGCGAATGCAGCCCAAAAGCCTTTTTTTGCAACCTACAGGCTACGTAATTCGAAAGGAGAATATCGCTGGGCAGTTGATAGCGGAAGCCCGAAATTTAATCCGGAGGGTGTATACGAAGGTATGATAGGAACGGTGGTTGATGTACATGAAGAAAAGTTTGCTCAAGAACAATTGACTTACCGCACCGCTTTGCTAGAAGCACATACCGAGGCAAGTGTAGATGGAGTTTTACTGGTAGATGCAAAAGGGAAAATTCTTTCATTTAACCAGCGTTTTATTGAGATATGGAACATGCCGCAAGATATTGTTGATGCGAAAGATGATGAAGCCGCCCTATCGTTTGCCATGAGCCAATTAGTCAATCCCCAACAATTTATTGACAAAGTAAAATACTTGTACGATCATCCCACAGAAACAAGTCTAGATGAACTGGAGTTTAAAGATGGAAAGATAATAGAGCGAAATGGATATCCGGTAATTGGAGAAGGGAGTAGTTATTACTCATGGAGCTGGACCTTCAGGGATATAACAAAACAAAGAAACTATGAAAGGACCATAATTGAAAGCGAACAGCGCTTTCGCATTTTAGCAGAAACCCTGCCACAACTGATATGGATGACGGATGAAAAAGGAGCTTATGAATATGCTTCCAGCCATTGGATCAATTATTCCGGGCTTGATCCCTATGTAGAAGATTCCTGGGAAGAATTAATTCATCCCCAGGATCTGGAAAGCCTTAGTCAGGGTTGGAAAACTAGCCTGCAAACCGGCAAAACTTACAATTCTGAAGCCCGGCTCAAAAGTTATACCGGAGCGTATAGCTGGCACCTTGTGCAATGTGTACCGTTAATGAACGAAATTGGAACCGTCATTAAATGGATCGGTGCTTTCACCGACATTGCAAATTTAAAAGAAGAACAAAGGCAGAAAAATGATTTTCTTTCGATGGCCAGTCATGAACTTAAGACCCCGATAACTACAATAAAAGCTTACGGACAAATTATTGAACGCCTTCTTGCGGAGAAAGATGATTTGCATACATTGGGGATGGTAAAAAAGATGAGTAAACAACTTGAACTGCTTACAACGCTTATAAAGGATCTTTTGGATGTTACAGAAATGCAAAAGGGCGGTTTAATCCGTCACGAATCGACTTTTTATTTTGATGAGATGGTGAATGAAGTACTGGATGATATGCGCAAAACCATCCTAAGTCATAAAATAGTAAATGATTTGAATGCAGTAATAAATATCAAAGGGGACAAAGATAAACTCGGCCAGGTACTCATTAATTTAATTTCAAACGCAACAAAGTATTCTCCTGGTGCCGATAAAATTATCGTAAGTACCCAGATAGTAGAAGATGGCGTCCAATTGAGCGTCCAGGATTTTGGCATTGGAATTTCGCCGCTAGGGATAAAGCGCATCTTTGAACAATTTTACCGGGTCACCGGCGAAAATCAATCTACTTTTCAGGGAATGGGTATTGGCTTGTATATATGCGCAGAAATAATTAAAAAAGAAGGCGGTAAAATATGGGTAGAAAGTGCTGTAGGTGAAGGTTCAGTATTTTATGTTTGGTTGCCGGTGGATCACTAGAGTTTTGGTTGCGGAACACCACCCTTGAATTGATGGATTTTTTAGAGTAAAGCTTGATATAGAACTGCTTTGCCCTTCTGCACAAACTCTGTATATTTATCAATTAGTGTTTTTTAAAATGCTGATTATTACCTCAAACTGTTTAAACCAATGATTAAACTTCGCTTTACATTAACGGCAATTTTTACACTGTTCTCTGGTGTGGTATTATTTGCTCAAAACACTA
>NZ_JBASJU010000140.1:0-2564 GCF_049655485.1 Daejeonella sp. | reverse complement strand
GTCTGCAGCTGCAATAACGTGGGGTCAGGCAATATTACGGCTAAGATCGGGTCGGGATGCCATGACCTGCAATCACTCTGTGCACTAACGGG
Organism: Daejeonella sp.; assembly: GCF_049655485.1. Lineage (GTDB taxonomy): Bacteria > Bacteroidota > Bacteroidia > Sphingobacteriales > Sphingobacteriaceae > Daejeonella. The sequence goes on along the minus strand of NZ_JBASJU010000140.1, from coordinate 2,472 downwards.
TGCCGGAACTGGCTGCGGTTCCTGTAGGCCAGAAGTGAAAAAGATTCTCGATTCCACCTTGAATAAAGTAGCCGGATTGCCCCAATTGCTATGACATGAAAACTGAGACCATTTCCCATACCATCAAAATAAATCTCACCGGTGGAATCGTTTCTCCGGGCGATCTGTTTACAATTTTAGAGCAAGCCGAACGATGCGGCGTGCGAAACGTGCACATTGGAAATCGGCAGCAGCTGCTATTTACGATAGATCATGAAAAAATGGAAGATCTGGTGGAACGTTTTGAAGTTAATGAGATCGATTTCGAATCAGATAGCGACGAGTATCCGAACATCATGAGCTCTTACGTTACCGAAGAAGTTTTATATACCCCGAACTGGCTTCGCGAAGGCGTGTACAAGGATATTCTTGACAGCTTTTCGTATCGCCCCCGTCTGAAGATCAATATTGTAGATTATTCCCAGAACCTGATCCCGTTTTTCACCGGTAACCTGAATTTTATTTCCTCTTCCGTGAGTAATTTCTGGTATTTGTATATCCGTTTTCCAAAAACAACCACGATGTATTGCTGGCCGTCATTGGTTTATTCTGAGGACATTGCGGGGATTAGTGAAGTTATTGAATCTGTAATTTTCCGGTCGCCGGACCTGTTTTACAACAACCCTGATATAAAGGGACAACAGTTGGTCGAAAGAGTGGGAAAAGAGAATGGCTTCCTGATGCAGGAATTTGATCATCCCCTGATTCATACCGATTTTCAACTTCCCTATTATGAGGGATTTAATAAGTACAGGGAGAATAAGCTTTGGCTGGGCATATACCGCAGGCAGGAGGACTTTAATGTTGAATTCCTGAAGGATATTTGCACTCTTTGCAGTAAAACGCGCATCGGTCAGTTGTATACTACGGCATGGAAATCTCTGATTATTAAAAATATAGATTTACTTGATCGTATTTACTGGAGTAACTTGTTAAATAATTATCGGATCAACGTTCGTCATGCGGCCAATGAACTGAACTGGCAGTTGGAGGATCTTTGCGAAAAAGCCCTTACCCTTAAAACTCAACTGGTAAGAGAATTTGAAGAAGCCGATCTGAGAACTTATCGTTTATGCTTTGCAATTAAAACAAAGCCGCGAACGGGCCTGTTTGGGTCTGTAGTTATCCGTAAACGTAGTACCCGTGGCCGCGGGGGAAGTATTTTATATGAAGTTTTGCATACCCGCGATTTTAATCCGAATTCTAAAGATTATGTAAGTATTGATCGCGAAGTAAGGCAGCACCAGTTGGGTTCTAAGCTTATAGCAATTTGCGAAAGCTATTACTTACTTCGCGACAAGCTTGCAAGCGGATCAGGGCCGGCTAGCGAACAATCTAAAACACTGCCGGCCGTAGTGGCCTCCAGCTGGCAATGCCAGCTTTGCCTTACTTGTTATAACGAACAATATGGAGATACAGCAAACGGTTTGCAACCAGGTATTTCGTTTGAATCACTTGAATATTACAACTGCCCTGTTTGTGATTCTTCAAAAGAGAATTTCCAGCCATTAAAGGTAAGTGTAGCACCTGTTTGATGTATGTTGTAAACCTAATTATCGAAATGGAGAAGCTAATCGGCGTTGTACTCTGCGGCGGGAAAAGTAGCAGAATGGGTAGGGATAAAGGACTTATTCTCATGAATGGTAAACCATGGGCCATGATATGCGCCGAAAAGCTGCAAGAGCTGGGTTTGCGGGTGCTTGTATCTATTAATGACTCACAGAAAGAAGAGTATAGCAAATACTTTCCGCTAAATGCTCTGGTTATGGATAATTGGACCGAGTCAGGACCGATAGGAGGAATTTTAACTGTTCACAAGCAATTTCAGACTTCAGACTTGCTGGTGCTGGCGTGCGATCTTGTGGACATGGATATCTCAACCCTGCGGGTGTTGGTTAACAAGTATACCACTAAACCGTACTTCCACTTTTATGCGTTCCATAATGGGCGCTTTTGGGAGCCGTTGTGCTGTATTTATACTGGACGCGTATTGCAAGGCATTCCTGTATTAGCGAGAAGTTTGCAGGATGTGCTTGGGTCAGGAAATGCGCTAAAAATTCCAGTCCAAAACGCCGGGTGTTTTAAAAACTACAACCGACTTGATTTATGTTCCAATAATTTCCAGATCAATATTTAATAGTAAACCTTGCGTTTTAATTTAGTTTGTCTTTGAATATTTTCTCCAACTTCTCAACTTTTGGCAGGATCACTGCGCGGCAATAAGGCTGCTTCCCGTTCAGGTTATAATAGTTTTGGTGATAATCTTCCGCTTTATAAAAAGTTTGCGCAGCCGAGATTTGTGTCACTATAGGTTTAGGGTAGACCCTGGCTTTATTTAGCTCAGCTTTATATTTTTCAGCTTCGGCCTTTTGCTGCGCATCAAAATAAAAAATAGCGGAACGGTATTGAGTGCCCACATCAGCGCCTTGTCTG
>NZ_JBASJU010000139.1:0-2289 GCF_049655485.1 Daejeonella sp. | reverse complement strand
AATATATCCAATGCACGCTTAACGATCGGAATGCTGTAATCTTTATCAAGCAATGCTGGAGCATTGCTAATGCGTGATTTTAAGATCGCAAACGTGTTCAAAAACGTTATTCTTTCCTTTAAGTCTTCGAAAGGTATAGGACTGATGTAACAATCGTTTATACCGAGGTCAAGTGCCGTTTTAACAATCTTTGGATCGTTGTCAGACAGGATGAAAATAATAGCAAGGTTACGTGTATACCAGTTGTTTTTTATTGATTTAGCAACTTGAATGGTTTCCTTGTAATTTTCCTGCGTAACTTCGATAAGAATTGTTGAGTTGAGCTCAGACAATGAGAAGTTTTCGGCAATAGTCGATAAGTCAGCCAGACGGTTTGCTCGTCTTAGTCTGAATTCAGGGCTTTTGAAAGCATTTAAAAAAGAATCTTCGTTCTCATTTATATAGTAGAGTATGTTAATGTTGGTGTTCATGGCAGATGTAGAGAGAGAGTGAGAGAATATATTTGTTAATTTAATACTGATTTAATAACGCTCTTTAACTGGGTGGGGTTAAAAGGCTTTAGCATGATTCCGTTAATTATGTAAGGAATTCTTGCCTGGATATTTTCGGTAGAATCTGAGCCGGAAAGAACAATGACAGGTATGTCTCTGAAATAACCACTTGTCTTTAAGGATCTGATGAACTCAACCCCGCTAAAAAAAGGCATTTCCACGTCTGATATTATCAGGTCTGGTATTTCTCCTTTATTTAAAGTCGAAAGAGCTTCTATGCCACTTTGTTTTATGATCGGCTCATATTCGTCTTTGAGAATAAATTGAAGTAGCTTTAGAACGCTAACTTCATCATCCACAATAAGAATTTTTTTCTTATGTTTATGGATATTTGTATTTGTGTTTTTCATATCGAAAGTGTTAGATACTTCCGAATATGCAAGATAGATGCCAAAGCCGTCCTCGCTACTAATTATGACAAACAGAGGTAGAAGATCATTTTAGATAGCCCAGAGCAAACGATGTATGAGCCAAACATTTTTTAAAAAAAAATGTAGTGGAGAATTATCGCTGTTTAAACGTATGTAAAGGGGGATAATTCTTTGCACCTCATTAACATCATTTCGGCTTCAATCACTTTATTAATCAAGTTTCGACTTTTTTTTATATGTTTTAGTAGCATTTTGAGATGTAAATTTGCTGTACAGTTTATAATACTATGTGTATTTAAAATAAACAAAGCCGCTAAAAAAGTAGATAGTTATCATGGGTAAACCGATACTTCTATTTTCCAGCCGAAGCATTTATCTTAATTTCGGTATCATATTTGGAGGGAGAACAATTCTATAATATTAATGAATCGTCAAATTATTTAAAAACTTAGATCACAGCTTAAATAGCATGAAAATAGCAGTAATTGGTACAGGGTACGTTGGTTTAGTAACAGGTACATGTCTTGCAGAAACAGGTAATTCTGTCATCTGTGTTGATATAAATGAAGAAAAGGTGAAGATGATGCAGGCATTTAAACTCCCCATTTACGAGCCTGGTCTGGAGCAGCTGTTCCTACGTAATATTGAACAGGAACGGTTAACATTTACAACAGATCTTGCCCATGCTGTTAAAGATGCGGAAATTATTTTCCTCGCTTTGCCCACTCCTCCGGGAGGTGATGGAGCGGCAGACCTAAGTTATGTATTGGGCGCTTCAAAAGATATCGCTAAACTGGTGACAGATTATAAAGTGATTGTTACCAAATCCACCGTGCCGGTTGGAACGGCTGATAAAGTGATTAAGATATTCAAGGAAAACACGTCAGTTGAGATTGACGTTGTTTCAAATCCCGAATTTTTGAGAGAAGGGGTTGCTGTGGATGATTTCATGAAGCCTGATAGAGTAGTGGTTGGAACTGAGAGTCCGCGGGCTCAAAAATTATTAGCCGAACTGTACGGTCCGTATGTCAGACAAGGAAATCCGATAATTTTCATGGATCAGCGATCATCAGAACTGACAAAATACGCAGCGAATTCCTTCCTTGCTACTAAAATTACCTTCATGAACGAAATCGCGAACTTATGTGAGCTTGTTGGTGCCGATGTGGATGCGGTAAGACGGGGTATAGGCTCCGACGAGCGAATAGGAAAGCGTTTCCTTTTTCCTGGAGTAGGCTACGGGGGCAGTTGTTTCCCTAAAGACGTCCAGGCACTTGCGCAATCTGCTAAGGAAAATAAATACGATTTCAAGATTCTGGAATCCGTGATGGACGTCAATAATACTCAGAAGACTCTAATGGTAGAGA
>NZ_JBASJU010000138.1:0-4729 GCF_049655485.1 Daejeonella sp. | reverse complement strand
ATTTTAAATAATCCAGAAGAAAGGAGGACAGTTTGAAATTTGAGCTAATTTTCATTAGAACAAGTTTTTCTTTGCTATGCAGCCTTTAACATTTAAGATTGAAAAATTTCTTACCGTTTTAGAGCCCATTGCAATCATTATATATTCAACTTTTAATAATTGAAAATATTGTGTGCCCTGCACTAAAATTTTAAACACAATACCCGGAAAAGCTGGTACTTCTTTGACTACAGCTTTAATTAGGGTCGTTTTCTATTCTTAAATGAAACCTTATTGTTAAATTCGCGGTTTAATTCCCCTATCAAGAATGAGCATCCCTAAAACATATAATCCAAAGGAAACGGAAGATAAATGGTATCAATATTGGCTGGACAAGAAATTTTTCCGGTCGGTGCCTGATGACCGCGAGCCTTATACCATAGTTATTCCACCTCCAAACGTTACCGGTGTTTTGCATATGGGGCATATGCTCAACAACACCATTCAGGATGTGCTGATCAGAAGGGCGCGCATGCAGGGTAAAAATGCCTGCTGGGTAGCAGGAACAGACCATGCCTCAATTGCAACAGAAGCAAAAGTGGTAGCATCGCTTAAAGAGAGAGGAATAGAAAAGAAGGATGTGAGCCGGGAGGAGTTTATGTCGCATGCTTACGAATGGAAAGATAAGTATGGAGGAATAATTCTTAAACAGCTGGAGAAGCTTGGTGCTTCATGTGATTGGGATCGGACACGATTTACCATGGAAGACGACATGTCTGAAGCGGTGATAGATACTTTTATCCACCTCTATAAAAAAGGTTGGATTTACCGCGGAATCCGCATGGTGAATTGGGATCCTAAGGGTAAAACAGCCGTTTCGGATGAGGAAGTTATACGGAAAGAGGTAAACCAAAAACTTTACTATATAAAGTATCAGGTATCAGGTGACAAGAATCAAGAACCAAGAACCAAGAATCAAGACTTGGGGACGGGGGATGTGGCTCAAGATTATATAGTAATTGCTACGACGAGGCCGGAGACTATTATGGCGGATACGGCGATATGTATTAATCCGAACGATCCAAGATACACTCATTTAAGGGGGCAGAAGATTTTGATTCCTTTAGTTGGAAGGGAAATTCCGGTTATTGAAGATGAATATGTTGATATGGAGTTCGGGACGGGTTGTTTGAAAGTAACGCCTGCGCATGACCTGAACGATTACGAGCTTGGGGTTAAACACAAACTTCCGGTTATCGATATTCTCAATGACGATGGATCGCTGAACGAGAAAGCGGTCATACTTGTTGGTGAAGACCGCTTTGCCGCACGGAAGAAGATTGTGCTGATGCTTGAGGAGCAAGGCTTCATTGAAAAGGTAGAAGAATATAAATCGCAGGTTGGGTTTTCCGAACGTACTGATGCGGCTATAGAGCCCAAATTATCGCTGCAGTGGTTTTGTAAGATGTCGGAAATGTCAGGACCAGCCCTGGATTATGTCCTGAATGGCGAGGTTAAACTTATTCCTGAAAAATTCATCAATACCTACCGGCACTGGATGGAGAATGTGAAGGATTGGTGCATCAGCCGGCAGCTTTGGTGGGGTCAGCGCATTCCTGCCTGGTATAATGAAAAAGGGGAGTGGGTTGTTGCTAAAACCGAGGCTGAAGCACAGGCGGAATTTTCAATTCAGTTTCCAGAATCGCCGAAAGGCGGGCTGCGGCAGGACGACGATGTGGTTGATACCTGGTTCTCTTCCTGGCTTTGGCCGATCTCAGTCTTTGACGGATTTAAAGATCCGGATAATGCCGATATCAACTATTATTATCCCACTAACGACCTGGTTACGGCTCCTGAAATACTCTTTTTCTGGGTAGCGCGGATGATTATGGCTGGGCACGAATTCCGTGGTGAAGCGCCGTTTAAGAATGTATATCTCACAGGAATTGTAAGAGATAAGCAGGGAAGAAAAATGTCTAAGTCGCTGGGCAATTCCCCTGATCCTATCGACCTTATTGATAAATATGGAGCAGATGGTGTTCGTGTGGGAATGCTTTTGTGTTCCCCGGCGGGTAATGACCTGATGTTTGACGAGTCGTACTGCGAACAGGGGCGTAACTTTGCCAATAAGATATGGAATGCATTTCGCCTTGTAAAAGGATTTGAGGTAGATCCTAACTTACCTAATACTAATCAGCAAGCCATTGATTGGTTTGAGTCGGCATTTAGCCAAGCTTTGAATGAAATTGAGGAAAACTACAAGCAATATCGGCTTTCTGAAGCTCTGATGGGTATATACAAATTGGTGTGGGATGATTTCTGTGCCTGGTACCTCGAAATGATAAAGCCAACTTATCAGCAGCCGATCGATGCGGAGACCCACGGGATTACCATTCAGTATTTTGAGAGAATTTTGAAACTGCTCCATCCCTTAATGCCATTCCTAACAGAAGAGCTTTGGCATGATGAACTTTTCGGCCAGCGGGCAGAACTGGATTGCTGTATTGTAGCGCCTTATCCAACAGCCACCAGGCTTGACAATGGATTGTTACAGGATATTCAAATGGTAAAACAAGTTGTTTCTGAGATCAGAAATATCCGAAATGTGAAGCAGATATCACCTAAGGAAGCCCTTGAAGTAGAAATTAAAGCCAACTCTTCCATTAACTATAAGAACTACGTTACTATTATTTCTAAGCTGGCTAACATCAGTCGCGCTGGCTTTGTAAATGATAAAGTTCATGGTGCAGCTTCATTTATTGCCGGCACTGATGAGTTCTTTGTGCCCCTTGCAAACAATGTTGACGCTGCTGCAGAAAAAGAGCGCTTAAGTAAGGAGCTGGATTACCTGAAAGGCTTTCTGAAATCGGTCGATGCTAAATTATCAAACGAACGGTTTGTTCAGAATGCCAACGCCACGGTTGTTGAGAATGAGCGGCGTAAGAAAGAGGATGCTATGTCGAAAATCAAAATGCTTGAAGAAGGGCTTGCAAGCTTAGAACTCTAGTTGAAGTTTTTGTTTTAACCCTTAGTGAGAGATTGCTTCATAGTACCTGCTTGCAAAGACACTGTTTTTAAATGGATGTTTGGCCCCCTGCCGGCAGGTAGGTTCGTTTTTCTTTAATACGCTTTCCGGATCTTAATAATCCTCAAATAGTGCAATACCTTCATAACAGGATAGACCGGATCTACTTCAAACCATTTATGCCCGAAGTTTGCACTGTTTGGATAACGATGATGATTGTTCTGGAAAAGTTCACCCAGCATCAGAAAATCAAATGGGGTCGTATTTTTTGACTTGTCGTTATTATCAAAATTGGAATAGCCGTATTTGTGGCCGCACCAGTTGACAATAGCGCCATGCAGCGGGCCCATGAGATAATGGATTGGCAATAAAAGGTAAAGCCATTCAGAACCTGCTGGTACAAACTCGATGTAAAACCAAGTATAAAGTGCACCGAAAACAAGCCTTGAGGCGATGGATGAACCAATCCGGTCGATAATGGGCCACTCGGGATAATAACCGGGGAAGCGGCCATCAACATCTTTTGTGCGATTTAAATGGTCTCTAAAGGTAATGATAGTTGCCTTCATCATCTGGAACACGTCTGTGAAAAAATGGGGGGAATGAGGGTCTTTCTCCGTATCGCTATATGCATGGTGTTCCCTGTGCATCATCGCGTAAGCTCTGGGATTCAAAAAAGAAGCCCCTTCAAAAATAAAGGCCATAAAATAAAAAACCCGCTCCCATGTCTTGCTCATGGTAAACATCCGGTGAGAAGCGTATCTGTGTTGAAAAAAGGTCTGAAAAAACAAAGACAGAAACCAGTGCGCAAAAAAGAAGGCGAAAATTATGATCATAAAATTAGTTTAACACAGAACAGTGATCAACTAAATTTATGTTGAGCTAATGAGCTATGAGGTTTTTCAGACCATGCAAGTGGCAATTCGTCCGGGTAAATTTCTTTGGTTTAATTACGGCGATACCCGCCGTTTGGATTTTTAAGTTCCGATAATTGAATAGTTTTTAGTAAACATAGAAACTTTAATTAACTATTCAAATATCAAGCCGATATCCGGGCAAACCTTCCAAAAATTTATACGAGTCTTTTTCAAAATCAATTTCCGCGCAGAAGTGGCTGAGACCGTTGGTAACTACTAAGTGTTTAACACGGTGGATAATGTTGTACCTCGCGACCTGATCGAAGGTTGCCTGGGTGATTTTTACTGAAGGTGCTTTGCATTCCACCAGGATAATCTTCTCGCCTGAGCTATTAAACAGCAGGATATCGGAGCGTTTCTGCAGTGAATTTAGTTTTAATCCGCCCTCTAGTTTGATCAGCGTCCGGGGATATTTTTTTTCCTGAATAAGAAACTGGACGAAATGCTGTCTTACCCATTCTTCGGGGGTAAGGACGAGGAATTTTTTTCTTATCGCATCGAAAATATAACGGGTGTTGTCTACCTCTTTAAGGCGAAAGGCATACTGAGGAAGATTTAAAGGAATTGGTTCAAACATTTATTTACCGCTCGTGCATTTCGCAAGCTAACTGCAAAGTGCGAAAATTAACCGCAAAGTGCGCAAAGTTCGCAGAGTTTTCGTTGATAATTAGATATTGACTCGTCCTGACATAGGTTGACAAAAAACTTAGGTCAACGATGGACAAAAAGCAAAACAAGCCTCAGATTATCAAGGAATACTTGGCTGGCGGCACAACTACACGTAAATTAGGGCTAAAATATAATTACA
>NZ_JBASJU010000137.1:0-2763 GCF_049655485.1 Daejeonella sp. | reverse complement strand
TCATATATATGTAGCCCCCCCTTTTCATAATTAAAGGTAACCCTCATCCATATTAAAAGAAAAAACCACTTAGCCAATGGTACACCAAGCTTAGTAATGGGATAATTTCGACGAGCCAGGAATAATTTTATTATTAAAACCAACGTGCCGCGAGGAGAAATCTCATTCCCCACACGCTGCGGTGGCTGTCATCCCGAAGCGCAGCGAGGGACCTCAAGCGAAAAAATTGACTGTGAACTGAATCGGGAAACCTCCAAATAACCCAGGATAAACTGTCAACCGTCAACTGTCAACTTATCAAACCAATCTTCTAACTTCCGATTCCCCCGTCAACTCCAACCCGTCCGTATTTGTTATTAAATTAAGCCCCGGAGTTTTTCCTTTTTCTATTGTTCCGTATTTATGGTCGATTCCTAAGAAACGAGCCCCATTGATCGTTGCCCAGGGCAAAGTTTTGACTAAAGACATAAAGGGAAAGTGTTCTTTTATAGCTTTCAACTCTGATAAAATGCACAGTTTATCATTGGATGCCAGGCTGTCGGTGCCCAGAGTAATGTTGAAATCGTGGAGCTGGAAAATTTCAATTCTTGGGAGGCGCCCTTCGATGTATAGGTTAGCTTTCGGACAAAAACACCAGTGAATATCCCGGCTAAAACGGTTGGCAAAATAAACATCTTTCAAGCTAGTGTAAGTGTTGTGCACCAGAAGTATCTTTTGCTGTGAGGAGAATAGGGGCAACAGGGACTGAATAGAATTTCGTGCCTGAGGTTTGAAAAAGTCAGTATTCAGTTTTAATTTTTCATAAAACTTCAGAAATTCCCCTGATTTATAGCGATAAAACTTATTCTCTTCATCGCTTTCCTGATTGTGCATCGTGGTTAGCTCCGTATCGCCTTCCGTATTTTTCTGAAAAAGCTTCAGCAAATCTTTTGAAACAGAATAAGGGGCATGCGGCGCAAGAGATGCAGGAAGCGGAGAAAACTTCCGCAAAAGAGCCAGCGCCTTGTCATACGCAATCCTTGCTTTAAAGGGATCGAAGCCTAGAAATTCAACGAATGTATGATAGTAGATAGAACTTCCTTCCTTAATGTTCTTTGAAAGCAGCGTATTTGAGATATCACCCACAGCTACAATGCCCTTATCCTGCATTTGCTGGTCGGCCTTGCGCATGGCATCGAGAATAATGGCTTCATCAGAGCCTCTTTCATCAATGACCTGGCTCAGGAAATTGACCAGTCCATTGCCTGGCGCAACCTTGCCTGCCATGTGCGACAGCTCGAGATGACAATGTGCGTTAACAAAGCCCGGCACAATAATGCCCTCATAACGTTCGATGGTTTCGGAAATCGGAATTTCACTCTCGTCAGGGAATACATCAATTATTTCACCCTGTTCGTCGACCGCAATAATGCCATGCTTGAGCGGTTCGCCATTACCGGTAATAATAAAATCGGCACTAACATATCTAATCATGCTAGTATTAAAAATAAAATGTTGATCACGTTTGATGGAGGTAAGGTAATAATTGATTCGTTCGTCATACGAAAACCATGTAAAAAGGTTAATACTAATTTAATATATTGATTGGTTAACTTTGCACGATCTAATGGAAAACCCCAAAATCGATATCCGTGCCCTCTCTGTTGAGAAACTGAGAGATCATTTTTCCCAAATGGGTGAGCCAGCCTTCCGTGCGAAACAGGTATATGAATGGTTATGGGAAAAATCATGCATCGATTTCGATGAAATGAGCAATCTTTCAAAACCCCTGCGGGAGAAGCTAAAAGAATCGTTCGTCATTAATGCTGTGAATATCCATCAGTCCCAATTCAGTTCTGATAAGACCATAAAGAACACTTTCAAGCTTTACGACAGCAATATTATAGAGGGGGTTTTAATTCCGGCTACAGATCGCATGACGGCCTGCGTTAGTTCACAGGTGGGATGCAGCTTAACTTGTAAGTTCTGCGCAACGGGCTACATGGATAGAAAGCGGAATCTGAATCCAGACGAGATTTATGATCAGGTTGTACTCATCGACCAGCAGGCAAAGCAAAACTACCAGGCTCCTTTAACTAATATCGTTTATATGGGGATGGGGGAACCTTTGCTGAATTATGCTAATGTTCTCAAATCGATTGATCGGATTACGGCCAAGGACGGACTGAATATGTCGCCTAAGCGGATTACAGTTTCTACTGCGGGTATAGCAAAGATGATCCGTAAGCTCGGGGATGATGAAGTGAGATTTAATCTCGCGCTTTCTTTACATGCAGCAAATGATGAGAAAAGAAATACCATCATGCCTATAAATGAGCAAAACTCCCTGGAGGCTCTTGCCGATGCGCTTAAATACTTTTTTGCCAAGACAAAAAGCCCCGTCACTTACGAATACATACTTTTCAACGACTTCAACGACACTTTACAAGATGCGGCTGAACTGGTCAAGTTCTGCAGGCACATTCCGTGTAAAGTCAATATAATCGAATATAACCCCATCACCTTCGCTGATTTTAAAAATACAGAAACTGACCGGACGGATGATTTTGCTGCGTATCTGCGGAAGCATAATATTAACACGAACATCAGGAGAAGTAGAGGGAAGGATATTGATGCGGCGTGTGGGCAGTTGGCGGTAAAGAGTTAAGGTACCTCGCGCGCTTTATTGAGGTCCCTCGCTACGCTTCGGGATGACGAGGGAGGGTTATTTATTAATGAGGATGCTATAGCGCTTGAGGTCCCTCGCTGCGCTTCGGGATGACG
>NZ_JBASJU010000136.1:0-7503 GCF_049655485.1 Daejeonella sp. | reverse complement strand
ATTTTATGGCTAACACCAGAGTAGTAAAGGATACGCTCAGTTGTAGTAGTTTTACCCGCATCAATGTGAGCAGCGATCCCGATATTTCTTGTGTATTTTAAATCTCTTGACATTATTTGTTTTCCTGATTAGAATCTAAAATGAGAGAATGCTTTGTTAGCTTCCGCCATTTTGTGCGTATCCTCTTTCTTCTTAACTGCGGCACCTTCGCCTTTTGAAGCTGAAATGATTTCACCGGCCAATTTCTCAGTCATGGTTTTTTCACCACGTTTACGAGAGTAATTGATCAGCCATTTCATACCCAATGCGATTTTACGCTCAGGACGAACCTCTGTAGGAACCTGGAAGTTTGCTCCACCTACACGACGAGATTTAACCTCTACAGCAGGCATTACATTGTTCAAAGCTTTTTTCCAGGACTCTAACCCGTTTTCGCTTGTTTTTTTCTCTACTAACTCAACTGCGTCGTAGAAAATTGAGTATGCGATAGATTTCTTACCGTCATACATCATATTATTTACAAACCTGGTTACCATTACGTCGTTAAACTTTGGATCAGGCAGTAAGATTCTCTTTTTTGGTTTTGACTTTCTCATGTTGCTTTCCTCCGTGTATTATTTCTTTTTACCCTTAGCTGGTGCGGCTGCTGCCTGTCCAGGTTTTGGTTTCTTTGTTCCGTATTTAGAACGACGTTGGTTACGACCGGCTACACCAGACGTATCTAAAGCTCCACGGATAATGTGGTAACGTACTCCAGGTAAATCTTTAACACGACCACCACGGATTAACACGATTGAGTGCTCCTGTAAATTGTGACCTTCTCCAGGGATATAAGCATTCACTTCTTTTCCGTTGGTTAAGCGCACACGGGCAACTTTACGCATTGCTGAGTTTGGTTTTTTAGGGGTAGTGGTATACACACGTGTGCACACTCCTCTTCGCTGTGGACAGCTGTCCAATGCTGGGGATTTACTCTTATCCACCAGAGCTACTCTACCTTTTCTAACTAATTGTTGGATTGTAGGCATTTTTTCCTTTTAGTGTTTATTTGTTTTTAACCTGAATGAGCTTATTACAGCCTTCATTTAGGGACTGCAAAAGTACGAAGTAATTTTTGATTTTCAAGGAGTTGAGCAAAAATAATCGCCGGGTTGAGGATTGAAAGGAAAATGCCACCCGTCAATACTCAAAAACTGCGTCCAAGTCCAGTTCGAAACCGGGAAGTACTTAGGAATATACTTTTTCACTTAGTGTAAAGAGTTTAGAAGGCTGATATTTCCCCTGCAGGTCCAGAGTATACTTTAGCAAGGTTTGTTCTCCCGGAATGACAATCCAGTATTCTTTAACACCGTATTCCTCGTAAATGGTATACTTATTAAGTAATTCCTTCTTATTGTTGCCTGGTGATAAGATTTCGATTACCAAATCAGGAGCATGATAGGGTCTCATTTAGTGATTCTTCGTTCAATTCCCCGTTAGAATAAAGGATCGCCGAACATGATCCCTTCCAGAACCTTAGCAGATTTATCAGGCTTAGGCGAATGCTGAGCATTCCGAATATGACCTAAGCCGTTAAATAAATACATCCTACCACCACTTTGCAGCTCATAGCACGACAACTAATTTCACATATGCATTGTGCATGGCAAACTGATTTTAACACACCTTATAGTTATGAAAAAGGATTTTGATGATGATCTGCCCCTTAGCTTCGACCCTGAAGAACAATTGCGAATGGAAAACCAACTCTTAGAGCTAAAATTAAAGGCTGAGTTCGGCGCTCAAACATTTTCAGGTGGCGAGGTACCTGCTGAGGTCCAAAACACATTCCTGAAGAATGTCCTGGAATTTGAAAATAGCTACTTACAAAGTGGGGAAATAAAGATCTGTGATATTTTAGGAAATCCTGTATTGAAATCAGAGCCGGAGCTCGAAGACAGGGAACTGGAGATTTCGCTTGAAGAAGTAAACAAATTGCTCCTTGCCCATAATATTACTGTTGACTTCGGTAGTTCTTATAATAACCGCACCAAATATAAATTCATCACTGAAGAGCTTTTCGCAGAAAGCATAGTTCATACAGGAGTACCAGCAATGATGATGCACTTCATCTACGAAGAGTTTCACCCGGATCACAAAACAGATCTCTTCAATAAGGCTAAAAATTTTATAACAGCTTGGTTTGAAAAAGAACCGGACAAAATTTTATGGGAAATGGGCGATCGGATTATGTTTCCCGGGGGAACAGCTCTAACTAAAGAGCAGATAATGCAAAAACTGTTAATTACATTTAGCAGCTACACTGGTTTTTCGGAATGTAAATACGTTATTTCTGAGATTAATTTTGAAATCAGCGGTGATGCGGGAATAGCCTGCATCGAAGGCGCTGTCAGCTACGGTGCAAGTATTAATGATCAGGAAGCCATCGCCATCCAAGGTAATTTTAAATTATATTTCTTCCTTGAATATGGCTGGTGGGATATATTCTATTTCATTTTTCCGGGTTTTGACTTTCCCTAGCAGTATAACATCCTTTGTTCCGTGTACTCCGGCTCCTATTAACAAGATGTCAAAGGTCTCTTTTTGTTAACAAAAGATTAGCCTTCTATTTTCGCAGCCTGAAAGTGTTTAGATCGAATATATGTTATATATAGCTTAAGAATTATATCTTGAAATGGCTTAGATCTGGGAATAACCCGTTGGATTTAAAAGTATTGTCTCATTTCTAGAGACTGTATTCTTATAGTAATCCATTGCAGATAACTTCTTCCACTCTTCATCAACTCTAAATGTATTCCAATGTTCATCACGGGCAGCCATATCTTCAAAGGTTGTCATGTACATCAAATTAGGCATTCTACTTCCCGCAATTACACTTCCGTAAAAAACCGCATTAAATCCCAATCTTTTAAACAAACTTATCTCCCCACCCGTATTGAACATCTCCACTTTCCTTGTATACATTTTCTCAGTTGGCCCTTCATAACTTCTCAGCTCATATACACGCTTTGAGAGTTCGTTTTTTAATGCGGGAAGCTCCATATTAGGCATAAGGTCAAATGCTTTTATAAAGATCGATTCCATTCTTTTGTAAGGGGCTTTATTGTACGCCACATCAAGATATGCTTTACCGTTTTCATTATACATGGCATCTTTTGCCAGCTGTTCAGGCATGTCAGTAAATTGCTTAGTAGATTTAAAAGGAACAAGAACATAAATCCGCTTATCCTCAGATGTATTATTGTTTACAGGTTTAAAAACACCTACGTTCTTTATTCCTTTACGATTCATCGCAGGTAGAAGGGCATTTTTCAGATAGTTGTCAATTAATTCTTCCTGACCCGCATTTTCAAAATGATAAACCTTTATCTCATAAAAGGGTGTCTTTTTTGATTGAGAGAAAACCTGCGGAATACAGATTGAACTTATCAACACCGCCAGTGTTGCAATAAACTTTAATTTCATAATGATAAAAACTTATTTTTAATAAAGGTACAATCAAATTAATAGAATCACACTATCAACGTCTACAATTTTGCATCATTGACTTCCAGCCAATAGCCATCAGGATCCTGAAAGTAAATTTGAGAAACTCCGTCCGGACGAACCGTAGGTGCCCTGCTATCTCCTTTCATATTAATCCGGTCTATTTTACGTTTATCCAGTAGCGTTATAAATTCTTTTAAGGATTTCACACTAAAGCATAAGTGAGAGCTCTTCTCATGTGGTAAAATTTCCTTCGCGCCTTCAATCAGATGAAGTTGGCTATACTCACCTAGTGCAAACCAGGTATGCTTTCCATCGTTAAAGGGCTCTGGTATCACATCCAGCTGCAAAACATCCCGGTAAAACTCGGTACTTTTTTTAAGATCAAAAACATATAATGCTATATGATTTAACACGGGTTTCTGTTTAATCTGGGCCATTACACTTGACTGTGTGCTTACCGTTGCAATTATCAGGAAGGAAACCAAGTAGACTATTTTTTTCATACGTGACATGTTTAAATTTAGGACAGCTCGCAATAAAAACCTTATTATTTCTGAGCTGCAAAACGGTTAGCCTCTCTTTCTACCTGCTCATCGGATAAATTGTTTCCCGAATGAATGAGTATCTTATAGCGGAAAGTTACTGACTTTCCTGCTGGCAATTTAAAATTTAATACATCTTTGCCCGCGCTCATCTCCTTCTGGCCTAATGGGTTGGCAGCAAATAACCCGTAGCCCCTGGCATGCCAGTAAGTTGGATAACCGATATTGGAAGGATGATCCAAAATAACCATTGAAATTGGCTCGGTACCAATCTTTGAATTAAGATTTACCCAATCACCCCGGGTACCCCATACATCATCTCCTTCTTTACCCTCGCTGCTTCGGTATTTGCCGGTTATCCCTTCATTATTAAGTTGAGCAACATTGGTGGCTTTACCGCTTGCATCAGTAAATATTTCGGCCTTTTTTGACGGATGTTCCAGCTCCCGTGCCAATCTGATGCCGAGGAGTCCCTCTTTATTATCTTTAAAGGAAACGTCTTCTCCTAATGCCTTAAGTGTTGTGATGCGTTCAATGGTGCGTGTTCCTCCGGCTTCACTAAAAATGAATTTAGTTTCCTCAGTAAGCAATTTCGTTCCGTCTGGTTTTTGCCAGTCCATGGTAACCTCCAATTCAGCACTATTATCACCTCCCGTCATTTTACGAACAGAAGCATGCTTAATGGTACCAAACGCATTTTTTTTTGCAGCGGGAATGTCGGTTGAGTTATTCCAGAAATCAAGACCATTGACATCCCCATAATTAAACCAAAGACCAACGTGGTGAGGATGATCAACTCGTTCGCCCGGACGAGGATCCATAGGCCAACCCCGAGTGACCAAAGTCCCCTGAGAAGTGCGTAAAGGATATAATACAGGCTTCATTAATTCATCAGGATATATGTACGATGTAAATGGCTTGCCATCTACGGAAATATCGATGCGTTTCCCCGGCTTATTTTCGGTTATCGAAAAACGCTCTGTTTTATTTCGCGTCATTTGAGCATTACATCCTGTCAGGCCTACAATCGCCGAGAATATAAGCGAGAATAATAAAGAGAAATTTCTTGTCATGTTTTTATTGTTTTACGACTATTAAAAAAGCGAGCTTTTGCATATCATTTTATTGCTGTTAAAAGCAATAAAATAAAAAACATAACCCTGCCAATGCAGAGTTATGCCTGTCTTTTTAAAGATTGGATTATCCGATAACTACCTGCTGTTTAGCATCATTAAATGTTACCCTCTTTCCTGTTTCCAAAGCGGTCCGTGTCATAATATTCGCAACGGAATGGTTATATCCCGCCACCACTGAAGCATTCGGTGTTTTCCGGCTCCGGACGCATTCCATCCAGTTACGCATGTGCAGGGAGGTCATCTGGTCGCCACCTGTATTTGCACCTGTTTCCATTTTTGCAGCATTTGCCAAAGTAGCGGGCTCCAATAAATTTGGTTTCATATTCATCTCGGCAGCCATCCTTGCACTTAATCCTCCTTCAGGCGTTATCTTATTTGTATCCAAATTAATCATACCTCCGTTTGAATAGTAAAGTTCCTTTGTTTCACCAGCAGAATTGTGGAAGCGCGATGAAAACACTACCTGGAAGCCTTTACTCATATCTTTCTGCGGTCCATAATCGAATACTGCTGTCATAGTATCTGCATTGGTACGGCCATCTTTCCACATGTAGATACCACCATTGGCAGAAACACTACGGGGATGGTCTAAGCCTGTAAACCAATGTACAGTATCGATCTGGTGTGACATCCACTGACCAGGGATACCTGAAGAGTAAGGCCAGAATAAGCGGAATTCAAGATATTTCCGGGGATCCCACGCTACTTTCGGACGATTCATTAAGAAACGATTCCAATCTGTATCTTCCTGACGAATCTCTTTTACCAGAGGTACCCGCCAGCGTCCAGGCTGGTTTACGTTCCAGCACATTTCAACCATCGTGATATCGCCAAACTTACCTGAACGGATATATTCGTTAGCAGCTATATAGTTCGGCGCACTACGGCGCTGAGATCCAATCTGTACAATCTTACCGGTCTCATTAACTGCTTTCAAAATTGCCTTAGCATCTTCCAATGTTTCTGCCATCGGTTTCTCGACATAGGCATCTTTACCATTGCGTACAGCTTCGACTCCCATAAGGGCATGTTGAAAATCCGCTGTACTGATAACAACTGCATCCAGGTCTTTAGAAGCATATAGTTCATCATTGTTGCGGAACTTTCGAATAGTCTGGCCGGTCTTTTCCTTTACGAATGCTTCTGCCTCATCACGACGTCGGTTCCAGATATCTGAAACTGCTACAAATTCAAAGTTCAGTTCTTTTGCATGATTCATAAATGACGGTAGCAATGAGCTTTTGAAACGGCTGGAGAATCCTACGATACCTACCTGCACACGGTCGTTCGCTCCTATAATGCGGGCGTAGCTCTTAGCGCTAAATCCCATTGCACCCAAACTTAATGCGCCCACGCCTATTGAAGCCTTTTTAATGAAATCACGCCGCGAATTTTCTAATTTGTTTTCCATGTTGATATCAATTTATTTTAATGATGTTGGCAATGCCTTCAGGTTATTTTTACTACCTGCAAAACTTTGATATTTTTCTATATTTCAATAAGGCACTGGCAGCTTTTCCAAAACACTGCATATTTTTTTCAAAGCAAATTCTATATTTTATGACCAGGGCTTTTTCAGCAATTAAGTTCTACCTGTAATCTCTTCCAGATGTTTTACAGTTTACGCAACTTGATATTGCGATAATGAACTTCATCACCATGGTCTTGAAGCAGCAAATGTCCTTCCGTTGCTTCTCCAAAACCTTCAAAATTCTTATATTTACTATCCGCTACAAGCGCCCGGAAGGCCGGACTTCCACGTTCAAACTCGACGACTTTACTTCCGTTCAGCCAATGTTCAACCTTGTTATTTTTAGAAATTATGCGAACCTGATTCCATTCTCCTATAGGCCGTTTATTCTTTGAACGTGCCGGTATCAGATCATAAAGCGAACCGATAGTACGATTTCCATTCTTACCCATTTTGGCATCCGGATGCAAATCATCATCCAGGATCTGAAACTCCAAACCAATGGCAGACCCGGGACTTTTCGGTAATCTTTCAGTAACGAAATATTTTACGCCGCTATTTGCTCCGGGGGTTAATTTCGCTTCCAGGGTCAACTCATAATTATCATATTTTTCCTTGGTGATGATATCCCCACCGTTTCGGGCTTCTCTTCCATCCGATTTAACTACTATTAATTCCCCTCCTTCTATTTTCCATCCCTGGGTAGGGAATTCATCCCTATACGCTCCGCGCCAACCAGTGGTAGTCTTACCGTCAAACAGCAGAGTCCATCCGTTTCTTTTTTCCATTTCGCTAAGTGTATTCATAGCCTGATTAGAGTTAGCAGATAATGCGCCCATCTTCGGTTGGCAGCCTATCCCTGTTA
>NZ_JBASJU010000135.1:0-6306 GCF_049655485.1 Daejeonella sp. | reverse complement strand
GCCGCACAGTAGCATTTCGATGCTTACACCAGCATTAGTCCATGGCCGAAAACTAAAGCTTAAACGACACTGGAAGAATTATTATAAAAAAAGGCCAGCAAAGGAGGTGCTGGTGGAAGGCTAGTTTGCAACAAAAATGACGGCACTTTTAAAAAGAAAAAAAGAAGCAAAAAAAGAAAATCGTGTTAAGATGTGGACAACGCTACGCGTTCCCCACATCTTAACACGACAACAACAATAAATGTATTTATCTTTATAAAAAAACTGTCAACCTAATTCAGGACGAGTCAGTTAAAACTTTGCGTCCTTTGCGTAAAACTTTGCGCCCTTTGCGGTAAAAATAGGCGTCTTGTTTATATAAAGCTTGTCTTTATCTTAATTCCCGGTTATCCCGCTGTGCTGCAAGCGCCGGTTCTTCCAGTTTCTCAATAAGCTCCGCAATCTCCTTCTTCATAAAGAAGCCAACCATCTTTTTAAGCTGTTTCAACATCGTTATAGCAGCTTTGATTTTTTCCTTATCATCCATACACAACAAAGCTTGCTAAATATATTAGCAATTCCAAATAAATTGAATATTTCCAATTCCAGAAATAGTGTATATTTGCTGTTTGAAAACCGCTGTTGTTGTGGTGCTGATTATCTCAGTACTGATGATTTTGCGTTACCGTCATATTCGTAAGTCTTAACAATGCCCCAGGGCATACCAGATTATTACGAAAACTACGACAGTACCTAAACATCCGCCACCTAATTTAGATGCGCCCCAACCTGCTATTAAGCCACGAAATATATTATTCATATAAAAAGAGTTTTATTTTTGTCAATATTTCTAAGTTTAACCTGTAAAGGAAAAAAAAGTTTGGATTTAAATATCTCTTATTCCGATAGGAAACCGCGGAATGTTTGTTAAATTGATTCCAGCTTGGATATTATGTAATAATAGTTATTTTTAATCCGCATTGACAAAATAGATAATTTTTAAAAAAACATCAGCTCTCAGGTTAAGAAAAAAATTATGACGAAGAAGATTTTAATTTGTGATGATGATGAGGATATCCTATCAATCTGTACTTATATCCTTGAAGAAAATGGCTGGGAGGTCCATACTCGTAACCATTGCAAGAATATAGTTGAGACCGTTGAGGGGATAATGCCAGATATTATTCTGATGGATAACTGGATCCCTGATGTCGGTGGTATTAAAGCCACGCAGTCGATTAAAGCCACTCCAGCACTAAATCAGATTCCTATCATTTATTTCTCTGCTAATAATGATGTGAAAGCCCTTGCCAAAGTTGCCGGCGCAGATAATTTTCTGGCGAAGCCTTTTGATATTGAGGAGCTGGAGAAAATGGTGACGAGCGTTCTGGAAAAGTAGTAAGTTGTAAGTTATAAGTATTAAGTTGTAAGTCTGTTACGGTAGTTTATGCGATTGCCACTTATAACTTACAACCTATAACTTACCACTAAAAAGTACCCTGTTAAACTAAATATATGTCAACCGAAGTAAACATCCCCCGCCTGGACCTTAACGATTACGTTAAAGGTACCCCGGAACAGAAAAAGCAATTTTCTGATAATATAGGTAAAGCATTCAATGAAACGGGTTTTGTAACCATCGCCAATCATGGCATGACCAAGGAACTCATGGATGAGCTTTACGCTGAAGTGAAAAAGTTTTTCAGCATGCCTGATGAACAGAAGTTAATGTATGAGAAAGCGGAACTTGCCGGCCAGAGAGGTTATACCAGTAAAGGCAGGGAAAAAGCGAAAGATTCGAAAACGCCAGACTTAAAAGAGTTCTGGCAAAGCGGACAGGTTGTGAGCGATGGTGATCCTATCAAGGATGAGTATCCTGATAATGTGATCGTTGAAGAACTTCCCCGTTTCAACGAAATAACTCGCGAAGTTTATCAGCGCCTTGAAACGGCAGGGAAACATTTACTTCATGCTATCGCCGTATACCTGAACCTTCCTGAAAACTATTTCGACGATAAAGTTCATAATGGTAATTCAATATTGAGAGGTATTCATTATTTCCCGATTGAGAATCCAGATAGCCTGCCTGCTGATGCAGTTCGCGCAGGAGCTCATGAAGATATAAACCTGATCACATTACTAATCGGTGCAAGCGCGGATGGACTGGAAGTCCTTACACGCGATGGAAGATGGTATCCTGTTAAACCGAATGTGGAAGATATCGTAGTTAACGTTGGCGATATGCTTCAACGCTTAACCAACAATAAGCTGAAATCAACCACACACCGGGTAGTTAACCCTCCCCGCGAATTAATGAAAACATCGCGTTTTTCAGTTCCTTTCTTCCTACACCCTAAAGCAAACATGGACCTTACTGCCCTGGAATCCTGCATCGATCAGGAGCACCCTAAAGCGTATGATGATATTACTGCGGGGGCGTATTTGGATGAAAGGTTGAGGGAAATCGGACTGAAGATGTAGTGGAAACTGAAAACTGAATTTGAATATAGCGCAAGATTGCGTTTTCAGTTTTCAGTTTTCAGTTGCATTTTTATGCTCTCCTCCAACTCCCCCGCACTCTGCGTCCCAATAACATATACCAGCCCATCCCGGTCTGTTAGCTTGATCGCGTCTTTGCCGCCAGCATAGAACCTCACAGTTCCTTTTTGATGAAGGTTATATACCGGGTTATTGATCAGGTATGAACTGTAAGCAGTCCTTTCAATTTTAACGATGCTGTTTAAATCGATCTTGACTTTTTTGGTCGTCCACAATCCATCGAGTACAATACTTCTGTTTTGTACAGTAGTTTTATAGTGAAGCAGGAACATCATTATTACTGAAACTATAAGGATCCCGCATCCTACAACCAGAAACAGCGAGGCATTCTCTTCTCTTCTCTCAGTAATAAAATAAGCAGCGAAACAGAATAATGCCATTACCATCCTGACGCTTATCCGGCTGTAATCGCGGCCGAGATATTGTTTTTCAATAAAGACAGGCGGGTTCTGCATGTTCAGGTCGTTTGTTCGAAGATAAAAACTTTTTTGGTGTTAGTGCTAATTTTATAGCGCTCATCGATGCGGAATCCAGCTACCCAGAGGATATCACCATTGCCATTTTCCAATATGCCGATATCGTTTTTCCTGCTTAGAGGAACCTTTTGTTCAATAAAAAAATCGCTTAGTTTTTTGGTGCCCTTTAATCCAAGAGGATGGAAGCGGTCCCCATCATTCCAGTGCCTCAGGGTGAGCGGGAATTTTAAAAGTCCAAAATCTAATTGGGCAAGGGCGTTTTCTTTTTTAAGTGTGAATTGCTCAAGCGTTTTACTTTCTCCCCTATAGGACTTTCCATTCCATGCTACATCGGTGTCCGGCGAATTGATGTAAACGGCTCCTTCAATTTCTTTTTTCTTTTTTGCCAGAATCACCTTATCCCGATCCAGGCATAGGTCATATGAATTGGAACAGAATATTTTCCCCGGTTCACCATCCCATGCACGTTTGAAATCCCGAAGAACGGCTTCAGTAAAACCGAAGGGATGGAACAAGCCGTACAAAAGAGTATCGGCTGGATGGAGAGCTTTCAAGGCTTGCAAACTGATCTCATATTCGCCACTGTTAACTTCCTTAAAAAGATCTGACTTTAATTCTTTCACACGTGCATCAAGAAGGATTTCAAGTTCTTCGAAGCGTTTACGATTAGCTTCGAACGTTTCTTCCAGAGAAGGATTTAGTTCTTTCAGTACAGGTATAACTTCCAGTCGAAGCTTGTTCCGGGCATATTTCGTGGATTCGTTAGAACTGTCTTCCCGGTATGTATATCCTTTTTCTTCCAAAGCCTGGTCAATTTCATCCCTTTTAAGGAATAATAGGGGCCGGATTATTTTTCCTTTTTTTGGTAGTATACCATGCATGCCTGCGATGCCGGTCCCGCGGGTAAGATTAAGGAGCATGGTTTCCATGACATCGTTCTGATGCTGCGCAACGGCGATGTATTGAAATCCGAAATCTACCCGTATTTCTTCCAGCCACTGATAACGAAGGTCCCGCGCCGCCATTTGTATGGAAATATGATGTTCCTGAGAATATTGGGTAGTATCGAAGGTGGTGCTATAAAAGGGAACTTCCAATTCGGCGGCTAAATCTGAAGTAAACTGCTCGTCTTTTTCTGATTCTACGCCGCGAAGGCCGAAGTTACAGTGCGCAATACCAAAGCTTAGGCCCGATTCGTTAAACAGATGTACCATCAGCACGGAGTCGCGGCCCCCGCTTACAGCAAGCAATATGCGCTCTCCCGAATCGAAAAGGGCATGTTGTTTGATAAATGTGCTGAGTCGGTTAAGGATGTCCATCAGCTCAAAATTATTTAATTAAAATCCTTAGCCAAAAAACTATTTTTGTAAGGTGAGGAAAATCCTATTTTCTGTTCTGTTTTCTGTTCTAACCTTTGCTGCTATGGCACAAGGCACAAAGATCAAACTTCAGAGTTCTATAGTAACCAAAGGCTTCCAGAAGCAAGGATTTGCCCGCGTAATTGGCCCTGTTTTCGAACATGACGGCTCGACGCTGGCAGCCGATAGTGCGGATGTTAATTTTGAATCGAATGTTTTTGATGCATTTGGCCATGTGGTGATTACTCAGCCTTCGGGAACAGTCATATATTCCGACCTCTTGAATTATAATGGGAACACTAAACTGGCAATCCTTACAAATAATGTGAGGATGATCGATAAAGATGCTACCCTTACTACTCCTGTATTAACGTACAATATGAACACTAAGGTAGGGACTTACAACGGTGGCGGACAAATCGTCAACGGACAAAATGTGCTTACCAGTAAGAATGGATACTATTTTGAGTCGACCCGCGATGCCTATTTTAGGTATAATGTGGTACTAACTACTCCCGATGCGCTAATCAAAACCGATACTTTAAGATATAATTCAAATTCTAAGATTGCCTACTTCTACGGCCCTACGAATATTTATGGTAAAGATGATACCCTCTATACCGAAAACGGGACGTATAACACTTCCAACGATCAGGCTCGGTTTGGCAGAAAGAATCTCTACACTCAGGGAAGTAAATCGCTCAAAGGCGATAGCTTGTTCTACGACCGGAATGCTGGTTTCGGACGTGCGATTGGCAATATTACATTTATTGATACGGCAGAGAAAGCGGAGCTAAGAGGTGGAATGGGCCTTTACAGGAAATCGGATGAAAGTATCCTGGTAACTAAAAATCCCTATGTAGTGATTATCACAGAATCAGATTCGTCGAAAGTTGACTCCATCTGGTTTACTGCAGATACGCTTTTTAGCAAGGTGATATACACGCGGGATGTACAGCCTTATAAAAAGGAAGAACTAAAATCTGATAAAGAATTGGCAGCCGAAACGCCAATAGCGCTGGTTGAGCCCCCGACTTCCACCGCCCCTGGTGGGAAAGCTGATTTCTCGCCAAAGGTCGGTTCTACGAATCAGGAACCGCCAAAAACCACCGAGCCCGTGCTGCCCGATAAAAAAATAGCTCCACCGGAACTTAAGCCTAAACCTGTAGCAGCATTACCGGATACCATAAAGCCGAAAGTAGCAAACAAGCCATCAACGGCTACTGCCAAGACTACGGTAAATCCCAAAAATGTGAGCGCAGTTAAAGCAGATTCCATTCCCCTTGACACCGCCAGAAACAGGATCATTATAGCTTATCATGACGCTAAGATCTATAAATCAGATCTCCAGGCAAGGGCTGATTCTATGTTTTTCAGCTATTCAGATTCAACCGTGAGGTGTTTTGTTAAACCTATTGTATGGGCCCAGGGTTCTCAGCTTACCGGAGATACCATTTATCTTCAGATGAAGAATAAGAAGCTGAATAATATGCTTCTGCAGCATAATAGCTTTATCGTTAATTCGGAAGATTCTGATTCTTCGAAATTCAACCAGATCAAAGGGAAAGTAATTACTGGTTACTTTAAGGATAATAAACTCAATCAGTTATTTGTGGATGGTAATGCGGAGAGTGTATACTATGTAAAAGATGATTCTGCTTATGTAGGACTAAATCACCAGGTCAGCAGCCGGATAAAAATGAATTTCGCCGACGGAAAGCTTAGAGGTATAAACTTTATCCGGGCTGTTCAGGCTTCAACCAAGCCTATCGACAAGCTAACCGAAGATGATAAAATTTTGAAAGGATTTATCTGGAAACCAAAAGACCGCCCAAAATCTAAGGAAGAAATTATTCCGCAGCTGGCAAAGAAGGAGGTAAAAAAGGTTCCGGTTAAGGCTACTCCGGCAAAGGCTGCACCTGCTAAAACTACTC
>NZ_JBASJU010000134.1:0-14981 GCF_049655485.1 Daejeonella sp. | reverse complement strand
CCGTTTTCAGTATCGAACCGTGCTTTACTGCCTGAATATTGTTTGAACGGGTGCAGCTCTCCAAGGTAAACATAACCTCCGACAACAAGGCTGGCTGATGCTTTCCTGAAAACTTCGACGAGGTTTTCTATATGCTCCAATATGAGACTGAAGGTAATTAAATCAAAAGTGGCGTCGATAAAGTCCCAAGAGTGGTTTATATCTGCCTGATGAAAATCAACCCTGTCTGATTTTACCTTCTCTCTTGCTTTTCGCAGCATTGATTCCGACAGATCGACAGACATTACCCGATCCGCTTGTGTACATAACCACTCCGTGTTCTTGCCAGTTCCACACCCGATTTCGACACATTTTTTAAACGAAATTTCGGAAAGTATCTGCTTGATAGCTTTGCCTTCTAAATCGCGTGTTCTATTGATACAGGTATCATAGGTTCCCGACCAGATATCATAGGCATTCTGGGTATCCATATCTTTTCCTTTATGCCCAAATATAAGAATTGATCTAGTAATTATGCTTAAAATAACAGGTCCGGACCAACCGAAAAGTTGATTTTCAGAATCTTTTCTTTACAGCCGAAACTGTGCGGGGTCATGAAAAAGTTGCAGAACAGAGCGCATAATATATTGGAATTCAGTATACTAATTAATTATATTTGGTAACAACGCATTACATTCCCTCAATTTCAACACATAAATATCATCACAATGAAGAAAAACTATTTCATTATCGTGGCAGCGAT
Organism: Daejeonella sp.; assembly: GCF_049655485.1. Taxonomy (GTDB): domain Bacteria; phylum Bacteroidota; class Bacteroidia; order Sphingobacteriales; family Sphingobacteriaceae; genus Daejeonella. The sequence continues at coordinate 14,239 of NZ_JBASJU010000134.1, read as the reverse complement.
CACCGTTATGGGACTTGCTGCTGCTACAATCCGCTCAGACAGTGCGCTGAATGGTTTTGTCAAAGGTACCCCCGCCATAAAATCCGTAAGCTCGCTTACATTTGGGCCGGAGGGAGTTTTATTCATTGGAGACTCCCAAGGCGCGATTGTTTATGCTATTGACACGAAAGATTCGAAGCGTAGTTCTCAAGCTCAAGCCCCAGATATTCAAAATATCGATCAGAAGATTGCCGCTTCGTTAGGAACAACTCCTGAGAAAATCATTATTACTGACATGGTTGTAAATCCACTTTCTAAAAAGATTTATTTTTCTGTTCAAAATAGCGATGGCACCCCTGTTATCCTTCGCCTTGAAAACGGCAAACTTCATTCAGTGCCCTTACAAGATATTTCTTACTCCTCGCTGGCCTTAAATAATGTCCCGGCAGAAGATGCGAAAGACCAGAGAGGAAGATCTATGCGGGTAGCAGCAATCTCTGATATCGCTTACACGGATGGTAAGTTAATGCTCAGTGGTATTTCTAATCAGGAATTTGCTTCTACATTTCGCGTTATCCCCTATCCTTTTAACACTAAACAAGAATCATCTTCTCTTGAGATTTACCACGCCGCACATGGCAGATTCGAAACAAATGCACCAATACGGACATTTACCACCTCGATGATTAACGGGAAAAATCACCTTATTGCCAGTTATACGTGTACTCCTCTGGTTGTTTTTGCGCTTAATGATCTCAAACCCGGGACTCACGTTAAAGGCCGCACAGTAGCAGAAATGGGAAATGGTAATACTCCTGTGGATATACTGACGCTAAGCGATGACGGGGAAAAATATTTGCTAATGGCTAATTCAAGTCGCCCTGCAACGAAACTGAAACATAAGGATATCGAGTCGTTCGAGGGTTCCCTGACAGAAAAAGCTACTTCCACATATGCAGGGGTTCCTTTCGAAGTTTCTTCACGTAAAAACGTTAGCCAAATGGATAAGCTCGATGATAAACGCATTGTTCTGATTCAAAAAAACAGCGCTGGAAGTATTGATCTTTTAACAATTAATGGGAAAGATCTATAGTCTTACTTCATCGGCAAAAACCAGGTTGCACATCTTGTGTACCCTGGTTTTTTTTGCTGCGATAATCTCGGCATGCAATAGCAGTTCTGGACAGAAGGGATTATCTATTATTAAAGACCGGGAAACTTACTCAGCAGTATTTATTCCCTTCGATTCAATACCAGGGGTCGATAAAAACAGGCTTGAGAGAGAAATTATCGTAAAACTAGAGGGAAGTCGAGAAAATATGCTTGGCCGATATACGGTTAACAACGATGGAGTGATCTTTAAACCTCTTATCGGTCTAACGCCGGGAAATACATATCAGGTAGTTTTCAAAGGAAGAGCCTTAACAAACCTCACTGTCCCTCAAGTCAAGAATAGTGGTGCTACGAAACTAACGGCTATTTACCCTTCTGCTGATACGCTGCCGGAGAATCTACTAAAGATTTATTTGAAATTTTCCAAGCCTATGCGTAGAGGGGTTTCTGGTCAGTATTTAAGCATGCTAAATGAGAAAGGTGATACTCTGAAAAATATCTTTCTCAACCTTGATTCCGAACTATGGGATGAAGAAGGAAGACAACTTACTGTATGGCTGGATCCCGGGCGAATCAAACGTGGCCTTCAGCCAAACGAACGGGACGGCAATCCTCTGCAGAAAGGAAGTGTATACACATTTGCTGTTTCAACAGAATGGACCGATCTTCAAGGTGCAAAGCTGAACAAGCCTTACACCAAGAAATTCGTCGCTGTGGCTAAAGATATACAGTCACCAGACCCGTCAACGTGGATAATAAAGATTCCAAAGTCAAGCTCAAGACAAGCCTTATCGATTTCCTTCCCCGAGGCATTAGACTTTGCCTTGCTCTACAATACCATTTCAATTGTGCAGCCGGGCGGCCACACTTTTAATGGAGAAATGAAAGTAAATAACAAGGAGCACTCCTTGTTATTTTACCCTAAAACTAATTGGAAGCGGGGAACCTATCATTTTAAAATAGATTCGAAGCTTGAAGACCTTGCGGGAAACAACTTAAACCGTCTTTTTGACCGGGATCTAATGAAAGATCAGAACCCGGTTGCTAAAGACAGATACTACACAAGGCAATTCATTGTTGACTAAAATCGCTGAATGCGGTTTTCCTAGAAATCAAACATATCATCTAAAAACGACTTCTTCTTTTTTTGAGGATGAGTACGATTATAATCGTCGCTTTGTCTGTTATAATCGTATTTCTTTACGTCTGACTCGTAGTTCTCACGTTTAGAATAATGTTCAGCGGATCTCTCCGTTATCTTTTCCAATTCGCCACGGTCAAGCCAGACCCCCCGGCAGTCGGGGCAATAATCAATTTCTATCCCTTTTTTATCAGCAATTAGTAATGTGGTTTGGCAATTTGGACACTTCATATTCTACTATTGTTTATTTGTTTAAAGATAAGATCTGTGATGATATCAAATCAGTAATTTAATCATCCGTTTAACTTATCGCTTTGAAGATATCCGAATCCATGAAGGGCTGGCTTCTCAGGCGTTTACCCGTAGCCTTAAAAATTGCATTCGCGACCGCTCCGCCAGTTGGAGGAAGCGCCGGTTCACCCAATCCTGTTGGATCGATCCCGTTATCCACAAAATGAGCTTCAACTTCCGGAATCTCTTTCATTCTAATCAAGCGGTAAGTATTAAAGTTTCTCTGTTCAGCAGCACCGTCTTTAAAACTAAGTTTGCTATACATTGCATGACCAAATCCATCTACAACTCCACCCATCACCTGCTGGCGGGCTCCGCCAAGGTTTACCACCTGGCCACAATCGGAAACCGCGTATATTTTTTTCACTACCGGCATTCCACCCTGCATAACGACGTCCGCTACTTGCGCAACATAAGAAGCATGTGAGTAATATACACTGAAACCCTGGGATACATTTTTATTCTTACCCCATGCCGACTTTTCTGCCGCAAGTTTAATAACTCCGATCATCCTATCGATATCGTAACGCATTTCCCCCACTGGCTTCGCTTTCGCTCTTTCGAGGAGTTCAAGCCTGAATGCCACCGGGTCTTTACCTGCAGCCTGTGCCACTTCATCGAGAAAAGATTGTTCGGCGTAAGCAAGAAAATTTGTAATAGGTGCACGCCATGCCCCTGTTGTAATTGGCGATTTATGGTCTACAGAATCTATTAGCAAATTATCAACCGAGCCCGAAGGGAAGTTATGTTCGCGTGTTGAGTTTCCGGCATTAATACCTACTCCTCTTAATTTATAACCAACCATATTACCTGCAGCATCCAATGCTGCTTCGAAACGATAACGTACTGCGGGACGATAAACACCTCCTAACATATCGTCCTCCTTAGTCCATATCAATTTTATTGGCGCTTTCATGATACTCGACAATTCAGCAGCTTCCAAAACGTAGTCATTCTGCAAACGTCTTCCAAAACCACCACCTAGTCGTGTAAGTTGAAGGGTAATTTTGTCTTCCGGAACTTTCAGAAGCTGGGAAACTTGAGTTCGTGCCCTGGCAGGTGTTTGAGTTGGACCTACCAGTTCAATACCATCTTCTTTCACATGGGCAAAGAAGTTCATGGGCTCCATAGGGCTATGAGAAAGGAAAGGGCATTGATACTCGGATTTAATAATTTTTGCAGCATTTTTAAATGCATTGTCCACATCTCCGTCCTTACGGCGTACAGTTGCCGTTCCTGTGTCCATTAAAGATAAAAATAACTTATTATGATCGTCAGTGCTTTCAATCGCACCGTCCTTTTCGTACTCTATTTTAAGAAGTTTTCTTGCTTTTAAAACCTGCCAGGTCGACTTACCCACCACGGCCACATTGTTTTTAAAACTCACTACATCGATGATACCGGGCATCGCTTTTGCAGCAGCAACATCTACCGATTTTAATTTCATCCCAAATGATTCGGGTCTTTGAATCATCGCGAAAAGCATACCTTCACGGTAAACATCAAGGCCAAAAAGCGGCTTTCCGGTAACGATATCCTTATTCGCAACGTTTCTTACACGCGTTCCAATAAGCTTAAAATCTTTTCTGTCTTTTAACTTTACATCAGTTGGTACAGCTATTTTAGATGCATCTTCCGCGAGGTCGCCATATCCCAGCTTTTTACCTGAAGCTTTATGGCTTACAAAGCCCATGGAAGCAATACAATCATCTGCAGAAACTCCCCATTTCTGGGCAGCAGCCTGAACCAACATAGCTTTGGCTGTTGCCCCGGCAGTCCTTAAAAGTTTCCACGAGTGCGGAACTGCACCGCTACCTCCAGTTAACTGCCGATCAAACTTGCTGTCGAGATTAGCCTGCAAAACCTTTACTTTCGTCCAATCAGCTTCAAGTTCCTCGGCTACGACCATTGGAAAAGAAGTCAGGATATTTTGCCCAAGTTCTGGATTAGGCGACATAATAGTCACAACTCCATCAGTAGCTATAGACAGGTAACTGTTAAATCCGATATTTCCGGCTGCCATAGCGGAATCTGAAACGATAACCGGTGCAGCCTCAACATTCAACCAGTTAAATCCAAGTACCAGTCCACCGCTGGTGATCGCAGTCATTTTTAAAAAATCACGCCTGCTGCTTTTAGTTATATTTTCCATATGCTTAAGCTTTAGTACTTGCCAGTTTAACTGCTTCGCGGATGCGATGGTACGCACCGCAGCGACAAATATTTGTATGCATAGTGTTAGCTATTTCTTCGTCTGAAGGTTTGGGATTTTTCTGAAGCAATGCTGCTGCTGACATAATCTGGCCAGCCTGACAATACCCGCATTGAGCAACATCAATTTCGTCCCATGCCAGCTGCAGTGGGTGGTCACCTTTTTCGGATAGCCCCTCGATGGTTATAACAGGTGAATCCCCTACTGCCGAAACCGGAAATACGCATGAAGGTACAGCCGATCCATTGATATGCACCATGCATGCACCACATTGGGCGATACCACAACCATATTTTGTGCCGACCAGCCCAAAATTATCGCGTAGTACCCATAAGAGAGGAGTATCTGGTTCAACATCCGCCTGGAGTGTTTTGCCATTGATTTTAAGTTTGTAAGTGGCCATAAGATTGCTTTTAATCGAACTAAAATAAATAATTTTTTTTATATTCATTTGTAACATAAATAAATCAGAATCGTTGAACCGCAGATCAATGCCTGTTAAACCCTTCACCGGAACTTTTGGAAGACCTGAACTTATCCATTTATTGAAGCGGTCGCTTTTCGGTGTAAAGAAATTAGATATCTCAATTTATTCGGGTAAAACACTGAATGAAGTCGTAAATAGTCTTTTAGGCAATGAGATGAGCTTTATACCTCCGGTTAATAACTACAATGACGCTAACCTTTCCGACCCCACTGTGGCCGAAGGCCAAGCCTGGATCAATGCCCCGTATGGAAACGGAACTATAAATTCAAGACGAATAGGTTCTTTCACATCGTGGTGGACAGGGATGATGCTTGAACAAGCCCCCACTTTACGTGAAAAAATGGTCCTTTTCTGGCATAATCACTTTGCTACTGAAACAGGAAGCGTTGGAGATGCAAGGTATTCTTATAAGACCAACGCCTTGTTCCGTACCCATTGTTTCGGAAACTTCCGTGAACTGGTTAAACTTGTAAGCCTTGACCCGGGTATGCTCCGGTACCTTAATGGGTATCTCAATACCAAAACCGCCCCGGATGAAAACTATGCGAGGGAATTGCAGGAGCTTTTTACATTGGGCAAAGGGCCGGGTTCGGGATATAATGAATCAGATGTAAAAGCGGCTGCGAAAGTTTTGACGGGATACCGGCTCGATGCTAATGCGATAAGTTCAGTTTTTGATGCTACGAGGCACGACGCTACGGACAAGCAATTTTCGTCGTTCTACAATAATGCCATCATTAAGGGACAAACCGGATTTAATGGCTCTAAAGAGCTAGATGATATGCTTAATATGATTTTCCTTCAAAACGAAGTAAGCTTATATATCTGCCGCCGTCTTTACCGGTTTTTTATCTATTACGATATCACGCCAGCGATAGAAAGTTCGTTTATAGCTCCTCTGGCCGAACTATTCAGGCAGAGCAATTATGAGATCAAGCCTGTACTGCAAGCCTTGTTCAGCAGTGAGCATTTCTTCTTAACCCAGAACAGAGGATGCATGATCAAGAGTCCTCTGGACTTCACGGTGGGTTTATGCCGGGAATTTGAAATCACTTTTCCAGTTAAAGGAGATTATGTTAATCAGTACTATATGTGGGCTTATATTAAAAGTCAGGCTGCTGCTTTCCAGCAGGATGTTGGCGATCCACCAGATGTCTCGGGCTGGCCTGCATATTATCAGGAGCCTCAATTTTATGAGCTATGGATTAATTCCGATACCATCTCAAAAAGAAATGTTTTTACAGATCGTTTTATCGCAAGCGGTTATACACGTAATAATCAAAAAATAGTTATCGATCCGATAGCCTATGCTTCCAAATTTGTAAATCCAGGGGATCCAAATGCACTGATTAATGAAGCGCTGGAGCAATTATACAGTATAGATGTGTCAACAACGACTAAAAACTTCCTGAAAAGCATCCTTTTAAGTAATCAGACAATGGATTATTATTGGACGAGTGCCTGGACAGATCATAAAAATGATCCGGGAAATGTGTCAAAGAAAAATATTGTGAACAGCCGTTTGGTATCCATGTTCAAGTACATGATGAACCTTGCAGAATATCAGCTATCATGAAAAGGAGAGATTTTCTGGCAAAGGCTATTCCAGCTGGGGTTGTGTTACCCTCCCTGATAAACGGATTATCTTTCAAAGCATTCGGGGCATCTCCTTTGATTTCTGCACTAACTGCAGCCGGGGAAGAATCAGACCATGTCCTTGTGCTAATCCAGATGAACGGCGGAAACGACGGGCTAAATACGGTTGTTCCGCTGGATCAATACTCCCACCTCTTCAAGGCAAGGTCCAATATAATTTTGCCTGAAAAGAAAATTATCAGGCTTGGAAACTATAATACGGGCCTGCATCCATCAATGCAGGGGCTAAATGCTTTGTATAAAGAAGGCAAATTAAGTGTTATACAATCAGTAGGTTATCCTCAGCCCAGCTTCAGCCACTTCAGGGCAACCGACATCTGGCTTACAGCTTCAGATTCAAACCAGGTAATTAATACCGGTTGGACGGGTAGGTATCTTGATCAGGAGTTTAAAGGGTACCCGCTAGGTTATCCAACTACCACAATGCCCGATCCCCTTGCAATCCAGATTGGTTCGTTTATTTCACCTGCTTTCCAGGGGCCTTCTGTCGGTATGGGAATGGCTATTTCGGACCCCGTTAACTTTTATAACCTAATTAATGGCATTCAGGACCCTGCTCCTAACACGAATGCGGGGAAAGAGTTAACCTATATTCGGCAGGTTTCTCAGCAAACCCAGCAATACGCAAATGTTATAAAGGCAGCTGCTGCAAAGGTCAAATTACAAGGCACTTATCCCACAGGAAACTCACTTGCAGACCAGTTGAAAATCGTATCGCGATTGATTGCCGGAGGATTGAAAACTCGAATTTACATGGTTAACATTGGTGGGTTTGATACTCATTCCGGACAGGCTAATTCCAGTGCAACAGAAACCGGGGTTCATGCTAATTTGCTTTTAAAAGTTAGTGATGCGATAAAAGCCTTTATGGACGATCTTAAGCTGCAAAGTGCGTCTAAGAGAGTGATCGGCATGACCTTCTCTGAGTTTGGCAGAAGGATACAGTCCAATTCAAGTGGTGGAACTGATCATGGTGCAGCCGCTCCTTTGTTCTTGTTTGGGGATTACGTAGAAAATGGAGTACTCGGAAAAAACCCGACGATTCCAGGCAATGTAAACACGAACGACAATCTTCCGATGCAATACGATTTTCGTTCCGTGTACGCATCAATCCTCGAAAAATGGTTTTGCGTTCCAAGTGCAACGCTTGAAGCTGTCATGCTCAAAAACTTTCAGAGCCTGCCGATCATCAGCAGCAGAGCCGGATGCAATAGCAATTTATTAGCGACGCTTAATGCGGAGAATGAACGGATTTTAATCTCAAATTATCCAAACCCATTCCAGTCATATACCAATATCACATACAAGTCGAAAGGTGGCCATGTTCTTATACAGATATTCGATATTCAGGGGCGCTTGATGGGGACAGTTTTAGATCAGGTGACACAAGCTGGCGAATTTTCATTTACTCTTGACACTCCCTCCTATATCCCCGGCTTATATTATGCAAGACTGCAAAACCAGGAACTGCAGCAAGTGCGGACGATGATGGTAGCCAGGTAAAGCCTCAGCTTATGCTAAAAGCTGGGGGTGTTTAATTTTTATAGATTTCAGTTTACGGTATAAGTCATCCGAGTTAAAGGGCTTATTGATATAATCATTCATGCCCGCATCCCGAATCTTAACACAGAGGTCACTCGACACCGAAGCAGTCAGTGCTAATATAGGAACGCAGGACTTCGACTTATCCGGCATATTCCTAATCAGCTTCGATGTAGCATAACCATCTAAAAGGGGCATATGGATATCCATCAGGATTACATCAAAATAACACGCTTCGACTTTATCAATGGCCTCATAACCATTAGAAGCAAATTCAGGCTCACTATTCCAATTAGAAAAAATCTTTTTTATAAGCAGGCTATTAATTGGATTATCTTCAACTACGAGAACTTTTAAATTCCCTAGGTCGTATTCAACTTTCCTATCCAGCAATAACGCTTCGTTTATTTCACCTGCGGTTAAGAAGGTTATTTCAAAAAAGAATTCCGAGCCCTCACCTACATTGCTTTTCAAAATGATATCGCTGTTGAATAATTTCAACAAGCGTTTGACGATTGTAAGACCTAAGCCAGTTCCGCCGAATTTACGGGTTGTACTAGAAGATGCCTGGGTAAATGCATCGAAAATAAGTTGCTGCTGTTGTTTTTCGATACCAATACCACTGTCTGCTACAGAAAATTGTACTTTGATAGAGTCTGAGTTGCTTTCAATCACACTTAAACTTAAGGTAACAGATCCTATGTGTGTGAATTTTATCGCATTAGCCAGAAGATTGTGTATGACTTGAGTGAGTCTTGTGGGATCAGAAAACACCTGATGTGCTTTAATAGAATCGTCTATATTAACCACGAGGTCCAACCCCTTATCTTCTGCCTGGAAACGCATGCCTGAACATATATCGTTTACCAATGCGTACAGATTAATGTTGATAGTCTCCAGACTCAGCTTATCTGATTCCAATTTATTGAAATCCAGAATATCCTTTATCAGCATGTGCAGATTCATTGCTGAGAAATTAACAATCTTAAGATTATCTAATTGTTCTTCGTTGTAAGGTGAGTTCATTAATAATTGAGTCATACCGATCACAGAGTTTAGCGGTGTCCTCAGTTCATGCGACATGGTAGATAAAAAATCAGCTTTTGATTGAACTGCCTGGTTCGCGTCTCGAACTGCCTGTTGTAATTGCTTATTTAACAGTTCCTTCTCTACAACATTCTTATTCAAAGCTTGATAGTAAAGAAAATGGGCGACGACGATCGTCAAGAAATTCAGTATGACAATAATTTCATAGGCAGGGGAAGCAAGCTCAACTGGCTTGATGTTACTTAAGTAGATTCCCTCACTGAATGCCATCAACACTATAATTGGCAATACACTTACGAAGGAGTATAACATTGCCCCACGCCAATTGAGTAGATAAAAGCTACTCAGAATAACGGTTACGACTACCTGGATAGTAATAATATTTATTGATTGTGCTGTAAGGAATACATTTGTCCAGCTAAGTGATAAACCCGCCCAAATCATTACAAGCCCTACTTTATGTGCATAGCGTTTATCAATCAATAGAATCTTGAGCAGAAAAATGAAAAGTACAAGGAAGATTATCACCCGTGTAACCTGCAAATCCTGATTATGTACCCATCCAGCAGGCAGAGCAACAGCACACTTTAACAGGGTAAAAATAATAATAGCGAATATGATGCTAATCCGCGCTTTATTTAGATTATCCGGTTCGGAATCCAATACTTTGGTTAAAGACCAGTTAAAAAGAGATAGAGTTGGTTTCATTTCGATTCCTAAATATAATAATTAAACCAGGAATTAAGAAAGTTACTCTCGCATAACATTTTTTTTTATTTCTTACGAACTCCTGCCTAATCTACCAAGAAAGATCAGAAGGTTTGCGAGAAAAACTAATTAGGTCGCCTTTTAGAGTAAAGGAATTCATTGATTTATTGACCAGAGTGGAGCATCCAAACAGAATTTTTTGAATATGACATATTGACATATTCTGAAAAACACCCTGTTACAATTGTATTTAAATAAATAAAAATCAAACATATACACATTTTATATAAACAGTTAGTATATATTTGACAAGATTCGCATAAGCCAAAAATTATTGCCAGATTTGAAGGAGATGGTACACAAAACCCGTTATCCCCTCCACTGTATTTCCACGCCTTGCTTAGTGATGAATTCCTGAAATTTTGCAAGGTTTTCCTTATTCTCTCTAATTTGATAAGGCACCAATCGATTTTTAAGCCCGTAGGCCACCAGCATCCCCACGGCTTCACCAATGCTCCACTCGACAGGATGAAGCCTGTAACAACCATTTGTAATGTGCGTAGTACCGATATTCTTGCAAGCTGGCAATAGATTTTCCATACGCTTAGGCAGAAGTGCACCTAAAGGGATCTGAAATGGCAAAGAGGCAAAATCAATATAATTTTGGTTAAGGCTGCTTGGATGCAAATCGATATGATAGTAACCAATTCCAACGCTATCATAGAAATGAGCAGCTTTTTTACCGGCCTCTGCACCTGCCACGTTCACCCGGTTAGCCTGGCCTACATGTTCTTCAAGAACCGTGAAATGGGATTTGATTCGCCTTGCTTCCCGTATATAGGGGTATTTGGCGAGTCCGTCTTCCGTTCCCATAATATCTTTCCTCAAACGCAAACCCGGCCAACCCTGTTTTCCGTCAGGCCGGGGTGCCTCCGTTTGAAGCCAGTGAAAAAGCGATAAACTTAATTGTTTGGCTCGATTAACGTGGTGATCAAACTCCTTTTGTGTGACTCCAACCAGGTTGCCAAGCATGTAATCATTTTGAGGCCAGTTGACGGTAGAGATATCTCCGGCATAAGCACCTTTTTCAAAATTGTCCCTGGCCAGGATACGCCTGTAATTCCAAAGATTCAAATTAGGACTGGTAGAGCTGCCGTCCGGATTAAATCCCAGAGGTTTTTTCTCCAGAGTTCTAGGATTTGAATAGCTTAAATCCAATAAGTTCCCAGACCATGGAGGGGTCATTTCGGGCACAAGGTTCTTCCAGAAATCATATTCAGCAGGTTTGTTGCCTACATTATTTGTTCCCGGAACATAATCCATGGCAAAGCACACGGTAAAAGCCTGATGGTTATCCGGATCCCCTTTCTCCGGCGCGTGCAGCTCTCGTGTTTCTTTACGGGATTCAGTACCGGTGACAAACTCCGTACTGGTTATTGGCAATAGATCACCCATTTCGGTGGCATCCACAAAGTAGGGTGCGTTAACTATTATTTCATTGCCACTTCGAAGGCTGGCAATTTTCAGGGCTTTAACCTTGTTTCCAGCACATTCAGCCGATTTGACTTTGTGCTCGGTCAATAGAGTTAATTTGCCAGAACTTATATATGGAGCGAGCATCTCATTTAAAACTGCAAGTGAGACCCGCGGTTCATGGCTTAACTCAGACACTGCGGCATTTCCTGGGTTAAAGCGTTCCTTAGCTTTTTCTTGAGATGTAATGGGGTAAAACCTTTTATAATAGTTTCTTACGGCTGTTCGGTATTGACGATAAGATTCAGGCGCACCATGTGTTTCAATCCACATATGCTCATCTGGAGGGACTCCCTGAGAGGTGAGCTGCCCTCCTATCCAATCCGTTTCTTCGGTCATTATAACTGATAATCCGTTACGAAGAGCTGCTAGTGCTGTGGCACATCCTCCCACACCGCCACCTGCAATAATAAGATCCGCACTTAATTCGGAACCTCTCTTAACCTGGCTTGAATATCCGGTATGCCCGCCGCTTGCCGGAAGGCCCATCGCCGCAAGGCCAGTGGCTCCGATTGTTGTCAGAGCGATAAAATTTCTCCTTCTCATATTGCTATAGATTTAGGTTTTTGACCTTATATACCGAAAAACAATTTAACGGTAGCAGATCACTGGAAGCATAAAGCAATGCTACCGAATCTTGAATCTATTAAAAAGGATATCCAATTGCAAGGTTGAAGACCAGATTATCTTTCCTCCATTGCTTATCCGCGAAATTGATATCACCTAAAACCATTCGGCTTCCTTCAGGCAGCCAAGGCTTTCTGATTGGAAAGGCAAGGTCTGTACGCAGAACCAGAAATGTAAGATCGAATCGAAGCCCAAGTCCTGCATCCACAGCGAGTTCTTTTAGAAAGTCTTTGCTGAACTTGACTCCCGGACGTGCAAAAGGGCCGGTTTCTTCACGCTGCAACCAGATATTCCCAGCATCCATAAAAACCGCCCCTTTAACTATTCCAGCGATTTTGGGGCGATATTCGGCATTGAACTCCAGCTTAATATCTCCAGACTGGTCGGCAGAAATTTCACCCCGGTCGATATTTGGATCACGATAGGTTCCCGGACCAAGCGTACGGGCTCTAAAGCCCCTTAAACTATTCGTACCCCCGATAAAAAACTGTTTTATATATGGCAAAGAAACTGAGTTTCCAAAGGAATGGCCATACCCTGCAATAAACCGTGTGGCCAGTTGTGAACCAAGTCCTAATTTCAGGTAATGCCGAAAGTCATTATCAAGACGGAAGTATTGGGACATAGGGGTATTAATGATACTGTTTATGCCAGGTATTACACCTGATAGATCAACATTCCCATTGTAATAGAATGTATGGGTCTTATTGGTCTCCATACTATTAGTGAAGTTGAAATTGTAGTTGGGTCCAACAATAAACTGCTTTTCAATTGCATGCCTCAGTGTGGGATTAAAGTTTGCAATTGAATCGTAGGAACGTGAAACATTTGTTGGCTGCACATAATTAACTGCTAATAAATTCAAACGATGTTCCTTGGTTACACTTTCTTTCCAGGAATAACCAAAGGATGTACGGAGTGATGTCAGGGTGTAATTCTGTGGACGATTTAGGAAGTCGTAACCTAACTGGATCCTCGTGCGAGGCATGAATGCGCTATTGGATTTCAGTTTAAAAGGACTTATAAATCTTGGTATCGAGAGATTTGCTTCGGCACCATACCTAAATATATTATTAAAACTTTTGCTTGCTGCAGATACCTGAACATCCGTTGAAACATATGCTGAAACCGTCAGCAGTTCCGCTGCTCTGAATGTATTCCGGTTCTTCCAACTTACAGTAAATTCTGAACCATTAAAATTCGCAGAATTTGAACGAGCAGTAACTTCCGCCCTTAAAGATTTCCTTTGATAAGGGGTCAATTGATAATAAACATCTAAGCTGGGATTGGAAAGGGTGTCGACCTCAACAAATCTGTTTTTAACGAACCTGAATGTCCCGAGGTTGACCATTCGGTTTAAAGAAAGGTTGTGGTCTGTTCGGTTATAAACATCATCTTTTCTAAAAAACATGGCGCGCTCAAAAACGGATGGCTTGAACATTTTTTCCGGATCGATTACGTGGAAGTCTCCAAACACAACAGCACTATCCTTACTCAAACTGGTGCTATCATTGATCTTATAATTCGGGTAAATAAAGATATCGTTTATGGAATATATACGGCGGGCCTTCTCTGACGTGGTCTTTTTGATATTCACATACATATCAACCTTATGTACATTATTTGTGCTGTCTACTTGCACGAGGATATCACCTGGGCCAAAAAAGTAAAACCCCTGCTCTTTTAATGATGCATCGATCCGGGTACGCTCTGCTTTTATAGCATCCAGGCTATAAGGATCACCTGGTTTTAAAAATGAATTTGCTGCAGTGCCCGACACAGCACTTCCCAATTCGGAACTATCAGTCGTAAATTTCACGCTGTTAATCATATACTGCGGCCCTGCCGTCGCATGATAAATGAGCTTTACTTTTTTATCGCCCTTAAAGGCAGTATCTACCGT
>NZ_JBASJU010000133.1:0-19750 GCF_049655485.1 Daejeonella sp. | reverse complement strand
ATCACGGCGCCGAAATAAATGATTATGATCACGGCGGGAACACCGCGCTCATGGGTGCAGCTTTTAAAGGATATATGGATATTGCCGAACTGCTCATTAACCGCGGGGCCGACTTAAACCGGCAGCACGGTAATGGTGGTACAGCGCTAATGTTCGCTGCCATGTTCGGCCGGAACGATGTTATGGGGCTGCTTCTAGAACATGGTGCAGATCGCGAAATACGGGATGCGCGTGGATTGTCCGTCATGGAGATTGCAGCACAGCAGGGGAATGAGGAGGGGTTGATGATGCTGGAAGGGTAAAAAGTATCAAGCCTGCCTGCGGCAGGTATCAAGATACCTTATCGTTAACTTTCAGTTTTTAGTTCTCCACTTGCCCTCTCACCATTCCTGGCTCTTCCGATATAAACGAATTCGGAAGTATCAATAAAGGAATTTCTGCCCCCGACATTAGCTTACTTACACTTGAGTGAAACACACCTTCCCTGAAGTGGTATTTTCTATGAGCCAGGGCGAGGATATTGATTTTTTCTTTGCCAATCATCCTCTGTAGTCCAGCGCCAAGGTCGTCGTCCTTCAACGTTTGATATACTAGTTTGGCATAGTATCTGCCAAGCTGGTGGTTGAGTGAATCGGACGATATCGTTTGAGATACCCGTACCGGTTGCGATTTTTTAGCGATATGTCCTACTTTAACAGTTGCTTGAAAGGGTTTGGCCAGTTCTGCGAGAAATAGGAGCGCTTTTTTATTATTTACAGGAAGGTCACTGGCATAGAGGATGGTTTTAAGACCTTCAAATGTTGATCCTTGAGGAATCAGCAGGACGGGGCATTTAAACTTGTCAGGCAGGGTATAGGTCTGGCTTCCAAACTGAAACTTGGTCACAGAATGGCTTTTACGTGAACCTATTATCACAAAGTCGATTGATTGCTGAGCAACTATCTTCGCTGCAGCTTCAGCGAAACTCCCAAACTCCACTATACAATCGATTGCCGGCATAAACTCTGAATTACCCTTATGCGCGTTGGCTATTTTTTTGAACGATTCCAGCTGATCACTCAAATCGAACACATCTTTATATCCCGTTTTGTACCTGTCTGAAGTATGCCTCTCATCATTTTGTTGATCATCCAACTCCAAAACATGGCAAAAAGTCAGATTTGACTGGATCGTGATCGCCAGGCGAATGGCGAACTCAGCAACGTAGTTAGCTTCACTGGAAAAGTCGGTTAATACAAGGATAGCTTTCATAGGTTTCAGATTTTATATAAAAATAAGTGCTGATGGAAGGAATTTAAATGACGACGGTCATGTTAAAGGGTGATGCGGCTGTTCCCCGACTGGGGCGGGGAACTCGTCAACGACACGCTGCCTAAGCCGCTGTGACGCCCCGCTCGTGTAGTCTGCTTAGTTTCCAAATGTCCTTTCGCCACTCCCCACTATCATCTGCTAATCCCCACTTAGTGATTACAGTCATATTTCCACCTGACCAACCTCATGCCTTCCAGGCGTCCTAAAGGTTACTTTTGATTTTTAACTCTCTAAAAATGAAAGTAACTGCCTATAGTATTAAAGCGTGTGAAAAGGAATACCTGATTAGGGCAAACAATAAAAAGCATGATATTACTCTTATTTCCAATAGTTTAAATGTTGATACCGTTTTTTATGCTAGAGGTAAAGATGCTGTACTGGTTTTTCCAGGCGACGACCTTTCTGAACAGATACTGCTCGACTTAAAGTCGATGGGTGTAAAATATATTGGGACCCGTTCTACCTCGACGGATCATATCAACCTTAAAGTAGCCCACAGTCTTGGCATCGAGGTATCAAATATCCCACCGTACTCCCCGGAGTCGATTGCAGAACACGCCCTGACTTTAATGCTCGCACTAAGCCGTAACATACTTCCGGCTCACGAGCAGATGCTGAATTATGACTTTACTCTTGACAAACTTGTTGGGACTACAATAAGAAATAAAACTATCGGGGTAGTGGGCTTCGGGCAAACCGGTAAGGCCATGGTGGAAATTTTACGGGGTTTCGGATCCCGTATACTGGTAGCCGACATTAAAGACGTCGCTGATGACTGTAAAGCTTTAGGTGCGCAGCAGGTAAAACTGGAGCTCCTTTATATAGAGTCAGATATCATCACATTTCATGTTCCGCTTACAGAAGAAACCCGGCATATGGTCAATGATAAGAGCATTGCGAAGATGAAAAATGGTGTGATGCTCATTAATGTAAGCCGGGGAGCGGTGTTTAAGTCAATTGACGTATACAATGCGCTCCAGCGCGATAAAATAAGCAAACTGGGAATGGATGTTTACGAATTTGAGAATCACATTTTCTTTTCCGATCATAAAGATCATCCTGTCGACGATCAATTGCTTAGTGCATTAATTCAGCATCCCAACGTTCTTTTGACTCCTCATGAAGCTTTTCTAACAAAGGAAGCATTAGAGATAGTTGCTGCACAGACCATTTTGAATTTAAATCATTTTCTCGGAAAAGGAGGTATAACATGAACAAACTTTTAATAATATTTACTGTTGCAACAGTCTTTATGCTGAAGGCAATAAGTGTATCAGCGCAAAATTATAGCGCTTTTCAGGGCGATATACTGGTTCTTGGAACAGCCAATACCCGAAGCTGGTCGCTGCAAACGGAAACCATAGATTGTAAGGCAACTATAGATGTTGCGAAAGGAAAAATGGAAATAAGCGCGCTGTCTCTTTTAATTAAGGTAGAAGATCTAAAGGGCCATAACGTTTGGATGAACACCTATGCTTACAAAGCACTAAAGGCCTATCCTTTCGGAGATATCATTTACAAGGGAGTCTATTTTACAGAAAGCCCTGAAGGTGAGAATAGCTTCGTCATAAAAATTGAAGGCAATCTTACTATTGCCGGTGTTACGAGGATAACCCCCGTTCTGGTCAAAGCCTATGTCGGCGAAAAGGGAAATATCATTTGTTCCGGCTCAACGCCTATAAAGATGAGCGACTTCAAGGTTCAGCTACCTCCAAGCGAAAAACGGAGAATGGAAGTGGGTGATGAGGTGATTTTAAGCTTTTCCATTGAACTTCAGCCTATGGTGCCTCCATCGCCCTTAAATTAGTGATAATTATCATCTAACAATCTGCTTGCGGTAATTAGCAGGCCCTAAGCTAGTTCCGATCTTGGGCAAATAAACTAAAGATACAAATGAACACAGCTGAATCGCAATTATCATCGGAATTACAAGAGCTCTACCTTGAAAGCAAGGAAAAACTTTCCGATATTCTTTTCCTTGAAGATGAATCAAGATTTTTCCCGAAACTGTTTGAAAAAGCACTTTTATCGACAACAAAAGAAGAGAAGTTCCGGGAACTAGAATTTGTAAACTCCAGGATGGTGGAGTTGCAAGAGCGTCTAGTGAAGCTTAATGTCTTGCTGAGCGCTCAACAACATTCTATAGAAAACATACTTAGGGATACCGGGAAGAACATTGAGATGTCGCTTCTTGATCAGGATATAGCAATCTGTTCGGAGATAAAAGCCTTGCTTATCCTGGATAGATCCGTTAAAAAAGAACTTTACGCCCATGTGGAGCATTTTAGGGGTGATCAGAAGTCTGGAAATACCCTTGATACGCGATGAAATTCCTGTTCCTAACGATAGTGTTCTGGGCAGTACTTTCGCTTCTTGCTCTGCCAGGTTGCGGACGTACTGTTGAACCCCAGGTTGTACAAGACACTATCGATAGGAATAAGGACCAGACCGTTAGCGGGAATTTTAGCAGCCAGACTGCCCTGGTTTTCGATAGCCTTCAGATAACTCAGTTCTTTGAGGAGTTCACCAACCTGAAATCCCACGAAAAAGAAGTTAGGAACTTTTATCGAGGCCGGGACTATACCTACGCATGGTTTGAAAAAGGTTTATTGATTGAGCAAGCCGGCAATTTGACGAACAGGATTTTGAACCTTGAAGATGAAGGTGTATACAAAAAATTGATCTACAAGAATGCCCTGGATTCGCTAGTTCATGGAGCAGCTGGTATAGCGCAAACTGCAAAACCAGATATTACACTCGAAATTCTCCTAACAGCAGAGTATTTTGTTTACTCTAAACTTGCATGGGACGGAATGAGTAAAGTGGTAAGTAAATCAAACAAATGGCATCTGCCCCGGAAAGCTGTAAACTATAGAACCTATCTCGACAGCCTGCTGCAAACACCTGCCAAAACCGTAGCAATAAAGGAGCCTGTTTACCGACAATATGAACTGCTGCGTACTTTCCTTAGAAAGTATAGGGAACTTGATTCCCGGGGGAATTGGGATTCGTTGGTAAGCCGGAAGCTCCCGAAATTAGGTGACACTTCCAATTTTATATCACGCTTAAAGTCGAGTCTTTTCCTGCTTGGCGATTTTAAGGGTGACACATCCCGCCCTGTTTACGATAGAGAGCTTTCAATTTCGCTGACAAGCTTTCAACAACGACACGGGCTTAGTCCGAGCGGTAAAATTGATGCTGAAACAATTGCTGCGATTAACGTCCCCATAAAAACCAGGATCAAGCAAATCATTGTGAATATGGAACGAAGCCGATGGCTCCCTGTTCAGGTTACTGGCGATTATGTCGCAGTAAATATCCCTGAGTTCAAATTACATGTCTATCACGACAATGACCTGCTATGGAGTTGTAACGCGGTAGTTGGCGAAACAGTGCATCCAACATCGCTATTCTATGGAGAAATTAAATATGTAGTATTTCGCCCTTACTGGAATATCCCGCCTGGTATTCTGCGGAAAGAGATCCTGCCCGCTATGAGGAAAAGTTCTTCTTATCTCGCCCGCCACCACATGGAAATAACGGGCTATCGCAATGGGCTGCCAGTAATCAGACAAAGGCCCGGCCCTTCGAATGCGCTCGGATTAGTAAAGTTCCTGTTCCCAAACAGCTATAATATTTACTTGCATGACACTCCCTCAAAATCTTTGTTTAATGAAACTTCCCGGGCATTCAGCCACGGTTGTATCCGTATAGAAGAGCCGGCAAAGCTTGCCGGGTTTCTGCTTAAGGACATGGAAGGCTGGGATGCAGAGAAAATCGCAAAATCAATGAATACTGGTGGCGAACGGTTTGTTACACTTACGAATACTGTGCCTGTCTTTATTTCCTACTTTACGGCTTTCATCGACCGCGATAACCTCATGAACTTTCGAAAAGATATCTATGGCCTGGACGAACGGCTGGCGGCAATGATTATCTCCGGAGAAGGGGCGTACTAATTATATAAATTTTCCTATCAGCTTTGTTTTCGATTTATATTCCAAAGCCATTTGAATATTTCCATAACTAAAAGGATAATAGCTGCTGTGGGAAGCAGTTTCAGCCATTCCGAAAGTGTTATGGGCTCTAGATGTAATGTAGCTCCTAATGGTGAATAGGTGGCTAGAATGTGCACTCCCTGGGCAAGAAGCATACCTGCAAGCAGCACATAATTATTCTTTAACGGCATTTTAAAAAGGCTTTTAGTCTCCGAACGACAGTTAAGCACATGAAAATTTTGCATCAATACCATAAGCATCATCACTACCGAACGTGCATGTCCTTCATTATAATTGAGATTATAAATAAGATGCCACCAGAGAGTAAACAGTATTCCTGCGATAAAGAATGCTGACACAATGATTTGGGTGTTCATAAGCTTGTCAAAAATGCTCTCGTTTGGATTTCGGGGAGGTTTTGTCATAGCTGTGGCATCGCCTTTTTCAAAAGCAAGGGCTATATCCTGGATTCCGTTGGTAACCAGATTAAGCCATAATAGCTGAACCGCCAAAAAGGGGAGGGGAATGGAAAGGATTATCGCCAAGCCAATGACGATCAATTCTGCTGCTCCGGTGGATATGAGCAGGTAAATGATCTTTCGTAGGTTATCAAAAGTATAGCGCCCTTCTTCAACTCCCGCCGCAATAGATGCGAAATTATTATCAGCGATAATAATAGAGGAGGCCTCCTTTGCAAGGTCCGTGCCGGCTCCCATAGCAATACCAATATGTGCCGATTTGAGAGCAGGTGCATCGTTGGCACCATCACCGGTTACGGCTACAAAATGGCCGAGCGATTTCATTGCTTCAATAATATCCCGTTTCTGCAGTGGGGCAACCCGTGCAAATACTTTCTTATCCTTTAGACGCAAGGCAAATTCACCTTTAGCAAGCCCTTTCATCTCCTGCAATTCTGCACCAGTTATGATCTCATCCTGATTTGCAGCTATTCCCAGTTCCTTTGCTAAAGCCAGCGCGGTTGCCGGATGGTCTCCAGTTACCATAAATACCTCTATTCCGGCTTGTTGGCATAGTTTAACTGCATCTTGAGCTTCTGGCCGCAGCGGGTCGATCATTCCTACCAGGCCGAGTAATTTCAGTTCAGGAAGATTATTGATGTCAGCGGTTTCGACGGTTCCGCCTGCAAGCGCCATTACACGATAACCTTCAGCCGCCATCTGTTCCGAAACCGCTGTGATTTCGCTTCTCAGGGCTGCGGGGATTTTTTCAATCACCACTTCCATTGCACCCTTTAATGCATATTTGAGTTTATTATGGTGTTTGTAGAAAACTGCGGAAAACTTACTTTCCGATTCGTATGGGTGAATTTCAACGATTTCAGCCTGCGAATTAAAGAATACAGGTTCTTTACCGCTTTTATAGCAGAGTGCCCGGAAAGCTACGTCAACAGCGTCGCCAGAATGCTCCCAGCCCTTATTGGTTTTTCTCAGGATCCCTTCATTAGCCATTATTCCTGCCATCATAAAGTCCTGAAATGTGTCGTCCAGTTCAGCCCCCTTTCCGTCCTCAGTGGTAATCGTTCCCTCTCCATTGTACCCTTGTCCGCTGACTTGATATTGGCGGTTCCCGGGCAGGTATAGTTTCTTTATAGATTGCTGATCCACCGTCAGGGTGCCAGTTTTATCAGATGCGATCAGGGTGCAGCTTCCCAGGCCCTCTACGGCAGGAAGTTTACGAACGATAACATTCCTCCGGGCCATACGTCGCGTGCCAATAGCCAGCGCAACAGTAAGCCCTATGGGCAGCCCTTCCGGGATCGCTGAGACCCCCACGGCTACCATCAGAAAAAAAATTTCGTTTAGCGGCGTTCCTTTGTAAAAGCCTATTAAACCAAGGATCAGACACACCACGAGCACAATTATGCTGACCTTTTTAGAAAATCCCTCCATACGTTTAACTAGCGGAGGTTTTTCCGGTTCGGTCATCTTCAGTGAGTCAGCAATTTGTCCAATTTGGGTATCCTTTGCTGTGTCGGTAACTATGCCGGTTCCCCTGCCTTTTTGCACTGTGGTAGCAGCAAATGCCATATTGAGCCTGTCGCCGATAGAAAGTTCAGTTCCCCCTTTTAGTGGTTCTACCGTTTTATTAATGGCTACCGACTCCCCGGTCAGCAGGGCTTCTTCAACCCAAAGGTTATTTGCATCAATGAGCCTAAGGTCGGCTGGAACTTTGAAGCCAGATTCAAGCAAAACAATATCGCCGGGTACCAATTCTTCGGAGTCGATTGCATAGATGTGGCCGTCGCGTTTCACCCGCGTTATTACTTTTACCAAATCGCGCAGCGCTTTTGCACTGTTTTCTGCCCGCCACTCCTGATAAGTACCGAGTATGGAATTAAAAACGATAATTGCCAAAATAAACATGGCGTCCCTCATGTCGCCTGTGAACAGCGAAATGAGTGCTGCTGCCATTAATACATAAATCAGAGGATTTAGAAATTGGCTTAAAAATATGCGGATGAGAGTCTTTGATTTAGGTTGGGGGATGGTATTCCGGCCATGTTCGCTTTGGCGTTTCAGTACCTCTTCCTTAGTTAAACCGTTTGAAGTTGCGTTCAATTGGCTTAATGTTTCCTCTGAGGAGAGTTGGTGGAAGATGATGTTCATTTGGCCCTACAATTTCACTTCATTCTCCAACACTCCCCCTGACCCAAACGCATCCGCATTTCCAAAGGTGATCGTCGCAATCTGCTGCATAGCCTCTCTTGTGAAAAATCCCTGATGTGAAGTAATAAGCACATTGGGGAAAGAAATTAGCCTGGATATCAAGTCATCCTGAATAATATCCCCCGAAAGGTCATGAAAGAAAAGGTTCGATTCCTGTTCATAAACATCGAGGCCAAGGTAACCCAACTGACCTGTTTTCAACGCAGCAATTACGTCAGCTGTAGCTATTAATCCACCACGGCTAGTATTTATAAGCATTGCACCCTTTTGGAAAAGTTTAAGGGTGCTTGCATTTATCATATGATGATTTTCGGCGGAAAGGGGGCAATGCAGGGAAACGACTTCGGCATCATACAGAGTTTCTTCCAGGGTGCCGTAAATTAGACCATCAGCTATAAGTGCCTCATTTGGATAGGGGTCATATGCAGCGATTTGGCAGCCAAATCCTTTAAGGATCTTATAAAAAGCAGTTCCTATGTTTCCCGTTCCAATCAGAGCCACTTTGCTTTCGTGGAGATTAAAACCCATCAAGCCTTCCAGTGAAAAATTACCCTCCCTTACGCGGTTATAGGCTTTATGAGTCTTTCGATTTAAGGTAAGGATCATTGCCATGGCGTGCTCAGCCACAGCTTCCGGCGAATAAGCCGGAACCCTTAATATCTTTATCCCCAGTTCGGAAGCTTTTTTGATATCTACATTATTGAAACCGGCGCAGCGGAGGAGAATTAGTCCCACCCCATTTTCTTTCAAGGCCGACAATATACCTGCATCGGCTTTATCGTTTACAAACAGGCATAGGGCATCGAATCCTTTAGTTATCGCAATATTTTCCAGTTTCAACGAATAGTCAAAAAAGGTAAGTTCATGCGCGGTGTTATACTGTTCCAGAAACTCCTTGTCGTATTGACATGTACTAAATACAGCGATTTTCATAAAGAGGATGATTCTAATGCTCGTGCACCCCACAAAGATGGTCACTGAGTGGAGCCAAGAAAATGATATTAGTCACTTTTGGAGATAATGTTAACAAATAGCTTCTCCCTTAAGTTACATTTATCACCAAGCCCTCATTTATATATTTGTAAATTTGCGTTTTCCTTACAAAGTATAAGAAATGATAAAAGATAGAACATCGGGAAATTACAAAAGCTGGTTAAACCGCTCTAATATTTTTAACGGGATACTAATCCTTTTTATACTGGGAATGCTATTTGTGCCAGATGTCAAAGCTACTTTTATGAAAGTGCTTATGAAAGTCGGCTTATATCAGCCCACCCTGCCAGGCCCGTCTGTAACCAATAATGTAAATACCATTGCTTCGGCAGCTTCTATTCAGTTTGCTGACAAGGATGGGAAAATAGTAAGAATGGCGGAGCTAAAAGGCAAAGTAGTATTTGTTAATTTCTGGACCACATGGTGCCCTCCATGTTTAGCAGAAATGCCTTCTATCAATGAACTTCGCCGGAGCTTTGAAGATGATAGAAGAATTGAATTTCTAATGGTAGATATGGATTCTGATCTTGTAAAATCAGACAAATTCATGCTTAAAAAAGATTATGATCTTGACGTCTACCGTCCTGCAAGTGAAATTCCTGAAGAATTCTATACAGGAACACTTCCTACCACGCTGGTTTTTGATCCAGACGGACAGCTGATTTTCAGACATGAGGGAGCTGCCGATTATACTAATTCAAAGTTTGTAGAATTTCTTAAGAAAAATATGAAGTAATATTCTTGTTTTTCACCAGGTTGCTACCACAGAAACCCAGCCATATATCTATGCCATGGCGAAGATTCGTTAAATTCCTGCCTCAGAAACTTAATTTTAGTGATTAGTGAAAGCTAGTGTTTAGTTGAGAAATCTCGCACCAGTAGGTTACGATGGTCTAACCCAACTAATCACTAACCAACTTATTTCTAAAGTCTTTCTGCGATTCTCTGAATCAATCAGGTTTTTAAGGATTCCATGTCAATCACAAACCGGTATCGTACATCGCTTTTAAGCATTCTTTCATACGCTTCATTGATATCCTGCATCTTTATGAGTTCTATCTCAGAGACTATATTATGTTTGCCGCAGAAATCAAGCATTTCCTGGGTTTCTGCAATACCTCCAATGACTGATCCGGCGACAGATTTTCTACCCAAGATCATGGGAACGGTATTAAGCATGGGCTCCAACGGTCCAAGGTATCCCACAAGTACGATGGTCCCGTTTATGTTGAGTGCCGGAATGTATTCATTTACATCATGAACATACGGCACTGTATCTATGATAAGATCGAATGCAGCATTCACTGACGACATTTGTTGTTTGTCTGTAGAAATCACAATGGCATCAGCACCCAGCGCTTTTGCGTCTTTTTCTTTTTCAGGCGACCGTGAGAATAAGGTAACGTGTGCGCCAAGGGCTTTCGCAAGCTTAATCGCCATGTGGCCCAGGCCACCTAAACCGACAACAGCAACTTTATCGCCCTTTTTCACTTTCCAATGCCTTAAGGGCGACCAGGTAGTGATACCGGCACACAGCAGAGGAGCTGCCGCGGCGGGATCAAGATTCTCTGGCACCCTTAGCACAAACCTTTCATCGACAACCACTTTCTCCGAATAACCTCCAAAGGTCTGACCGCCCAAATGTCTGTCCTTTCCATTATAAGTTCCAGTAAAGCCGGGGACACAATATTGCTCCAGATCCTGTGTACAGCTGGAACATTGACCGCATGAATCAACCATACAACCTACTGCAGCAAGATCGCCTACCTTGAATTTACTCACTGAGTTGCCTATTTTTGTAATCCGGCCTACTATTTCATGGCCTGGAACCGCTGGATAAATACTTCCTCCCCAATCGTTCCGCACGGTGTGCAGATCGGAGTGGCACACTCCGCAATAGAGGATATCAATTTCAATATCGTTAGCGCTTGGCTCCCTTCTTTGAATTTTCATTTGCTTCAAACTCGCATCCCGGTTTTCAGCTCCGAAGGCTTTTACATTATTTGTTTCCATTTCTTTTGATGTATTCAACATAATATCAAATTTAAGCACTTATTCTGGTAATTATAGAACTGCTTTGCTCTGCATTAAAAACACATTATAGTTATTAGTGTTGCATGCAAGGAGAAATTCTATATTTGGTTTTATGGAGATTGAATCACTGGTACGTTTGGCTGCCACAATCGGGAAAGAAGTTGCAAGCAAAGAGGCGCTGGTAGCAGATGCCAATGGCACCTGGGTGAAAGAGACCATGAAAGCTTTGCAGGAATCGAAACTCACCGGCCTGGTCGTACCAGCAGCGTTCGGGGGATTAGATCATGGTTTACTTTCCCTTGTAAGGATCAGTGAAGAACTTGGAAAATCCTACTCATCTGCAGGGCTTTGTTTTGGGATGCATTGTGTTGGTACTGCTGTGATGGCGTCTAAAGCAACCCAGTGGCAGCAGCAGAACTATCTGGTGCCGATTGCTGAAGGCCGCCACATCACTACCCTGGCTTTAAGCGAAACGGGAACTGGTGCTCATTTTTATTTTCCTCAAACAGCTTTAATAGCTGTAACCGAGGATGAATTTATCGTATCAGGCACCAAATCATTCGTAACTAATGGCGGCCATGCCGACTCGTATGTCACTTCAACCCTGGGTGCAAGTGCCGATGCTGAACAGGACGAATTTTCATGTGTAATAATCGATAAATCTGCTCCGGGTGTTGAATGGGGGAAACCCTGGGACGGCTTGGGGATGCGTGGTAATTCCTCGAGATTAATGCATATTAACGACGTTCACATTTCCGGGAACCATGTTCTGGGAGAGAAGGGGGACCAGTTGTGGTATGTATTCAATGTAGTGGCGCCTTATTTTCTTATGGCAATGGCTGGGACTTACCTGGGCATCGCTGAAGCAGCCTTAACTGAAGCCAAAGAAACGCTAATAAAACGGCACTATGCGCATAGCGGCGGTTCACTCTCAAGTGTATCTTTACTACAGCATCGCTTAGGTACGATATGGGCAAAAGTAGAGCGAACAAGACGGCTTGTTTACCATGCTGCGGAATTAGGTGACACAAAACCGCAGGATGCCATGATTAGTCTTTTAAGTGCAAAAGCCGAAGTAGCAAACTGCTGTGTGGATGTTGTGAATGATGTAATGACTTTGGCAGGCGGAATTGGTTATCAAAGCAATTCCCATCTGGGCCGGCTGTTAAGGGATGCAAGGGCCTCACATGTGATGTCGCCTACAACAGACTTATTATACACTTGGATTGGCCGGGTTTTACTGGATCAACCCGTTCTTTCTGATTAGAACCTAAGATCGTGTCAAAGATATTTTATGTTGGCTTCGGACAGATGGTTGGAAGCGTCCAGACTGGGATGAAGGGAAACATATCGGTTGAATTTGTCCCTATAACACAGTTAAGTTCCGATGTTCATAAGAATACCCTGGAAGAAGCTGATCTTTTTCTTATCGGCCCGCTTACTGTTAATCCATTGCAGCAGGTCCAGCGTGCAGTTCAACAAAATCCCCATATTTCCATAGTTGTTCTTGCTTTCCAGGAACAATATCAGAACACAAAACAGTCCTTGCAGTATGGTCATCATGTTGGTAAAAATGTAACGATCATTCCCTATCAATTTGGTAAGGATATTACGGTGATATTAGAAAGCGCCATTAACCGTACCAAACAGCGTAAAAGCTTCTTGAGGATACAGCAGCGGACGCTTTATCCAAAACCAGCTCCGCGCGAGATAACATTTCAAAATCTTGGTATATTTCTTGAAAATGCACCAATAGGGGCGATTGTCTTTGATAAGGAAAAGAAAGTTATTAGTGCAAATAATAAAGCAAAGCAATATTTCGGCGAAAAACTTAATTTACGGACCCGAACGACCTGGTCAGAGTTGTTCCCTGATGAAAACTATGCCATTAGAATGGATTCCGATTCTGATCCTATACATGAAATCATAAAAGTAAATAATCAGTTTCTCGAAATAAATATCGCGCCTTTGATGGTCGACACCGATATGCCACAGTATATGCTTCTGGTAAATGATGTTACAAGGATTGTTGATGTTGAAAATCAATTGAAAAGAAAAATCGAAGAGCTTGAATTCCTTAACAGGGAGCTCGATGAATTTGTAAACGTGGTTTCTCACGATTTCAAAACCCCACTTACCTCAATTAGTCTTTTGACTGATTTGGCTTTAAAAGAAGACGCCGGCGAAAAAATGACCAACTTTCTTCGGCAGATTAAGCATAATAGTAATAAACTGAAGCTGCAGCTAAAAGGTTTAAATAGCCTTGTCGACATTAAGAAGAGCCGATCGGAAAAAGTGGAGGTAGTTAATCTCCAAAACGCTCTTGATCTGATCTTGAGCGAATATGAGAAAACGCTGAAGGATATTGGTGGAGAAATTGTCGCCGATTTTCATGAAGCACCGGAAATAAGTTATTTTACTGCCCATATCCATAGTTTGTTTGGGAACTTAATAACAAATTCTATAAAATATCGACGCGATGATATTCCACTTCGCATAGAAGTTTCGAGTAGGAGGGAGAAGGAATATACAGTTCTCACGATAAAAGACAACGGAATCGGCATAAACCTTGAGAAAAATTTAAATTTATTATTCCAGCCATTTAAAAGGTTAACAGACCAGAGTACCGGGTCGGGACTGGGCCTGAGCATTGTAAAACGAATCATAGAACATCACCATGGATATCTTGAGGTCTTTTCAGAGGAAGGGAAGGGTACGGAGTTTAAAGCTTACCTCAAAGACATTAAGCCGTTCTAGACTGATTTTTTCCATGTAACTTTTGTAACCGTTTCGGGTTGTCGCAATTAGGACCTTTGTTCTAAATAAAAACAAACATGGAAATTATAGGCTTAATACTCGCTGCAGTTGTCGGTATATCTTTAGGGTTAATAGGAAGCGGCGGCTCAATTCTAACTGTCCCTATTCTGGTATATATCATGGGCGTAGACCCAGTTGTCGCCACAGCGTATTCATTATTTATTGTAGGAGCCACTTCGCTGGTTGGCGGTATTCAGAGTGCTGTTCAAAAAAAGGTTGATTTTAAAACAGTACTTATTTTCGGGATTCCATCGATCGCGGCAGTTTACGCCACCAGATTATGGCTGGTTCCATTCATTCCGCAGGAAGTGTTCACTATTGGCACTTTCGTTCTCACAAAAGCCATTGCATTAATGCTGCTTTTCGCAGTAGTGATGATCCTGGCTTCAGTGAGTATGATCAGGCCAAGCAAGAATACCCTGGTCGAAGAAGACAGTGTTTTAAAATATAATTACCCAATAATTTTGCTGGAAGGCCTGGGTGTTGGGATGCTAACGGGTCTTGTAGGCGCAGGGGGAGGGTTTTTGATTATTCCCGCACTTGTCTTACTGGCTAAAATGCCTATGAAACTTGCAGTAGGGACTTCGCTATTTATTATTGCAGTGAAATCACTGTTTGGGTTTGTGGGTGATTTACAGGGAGGACAAGTCATTGACTGGAGGCTGCTAGGTTTATTTACAGCACTTGCCATCGTTGGGATATTTATAGGCATTTATTTATCTAAAAAGATATCAAGCGATAAATTAAAGACCTCATTCGGGTGGTTCGTATTAGTCATGGGAGTTTACATCATCATTAAAGAGATATTCTTTCCTGCGGTAGGAGGACACTAATATACACGGAGGCTAAAGCTGAGAAATTAATCCTGCTAAATGAGGCTTTTTAGCATAACAAAAGCAACTAATGTTACCGAATGATGCAGAGAATCTGCCGACATTTGTAATAGAAATTTTAAACTAAATTAATAACAATTAAAACTGATCATTATGTATTTTCAACACGTCTACGATAAGAGCCTTGCACAGGCAAGCTATTTTATCGGTTGTCAGAAGGCCGGAGTGGCCGCGGTTATTGATCCGAAAAGGGATGTGGATACTTATATAGAAATTGCGAAAGCAAATAATATGAAAATCACGCATATCCTTGAAACTCACATTCATGCCGACTTTTTAGCAGGTTCCAGAGAGCTTGCTAAACTTACCGGCGCTGACATGTATTTGTCTGATGAAGGTGGACAGGGATGGGAATATGAGTTTCCTCATATCGGTTTAAAGGATGGCGATCAGATGAAGCTGGGCAATCTGGTAATTGATGTTATGCATACTCCAGGGCATACACCTGAAAGCATCAGCTTTTTGTTAACTGATACGCCGGCTATCAATAAACCGGTTATGCTTTTCACAGGAGACTTTGTATTTGTCGGCGACATCGGACGTCCGGATTTGCTTGAAAAAGCTGCAGGGATGATAGGAACTCAGGACATTGGAGCGAAACAAATGTATCAATCCATCAAGAAATTCGAAGCTCTACCTGATTATATCCAGGTATGGCCTGGTCATGGGGCAGGTTCCGCTTGCGGGAAAGCACTTGGCTCCGTACCAAGCTCAACTGTCGGGTATGAAAAAATAAGAAACTGGGCTTTTCAGTTCGAAAAAGATGAGAAAGGCTTTGCTGACTATTTATTGGAAGATCAACCCGAGCCACCAAAATATTTTGCGATGATGAAAAAGCTGAATAAGGTGGACAGGAAGTTATTAACAGAAGTACCCAAACTCAAGTCACTTTCAGCAGAAGAACTTAAAGCAAATCTTGCTAAAGGAATGAAGTTAATTGATGCACGTGACAAGGCGGAGTTTGCAGCAGGCTTTATTCCAGGCAGTATCAATATCCAGGGAAACAACTCCTTCGGAACATGGGCTGGCTGGTTTCTGAAGTACGACGAGCCATTTATGCTTCTTGCGGATGAAAATCAACTTGATGACCTGACCAGGAAATTAATGCGGATCGGTCTCGATAATATCGAAGGTTATATTTCAGGAACCTCTGTTTTCGAAGAAACCGGCGGTACCTTACAAAGAGCAAATAATATCTCACTGGAAGAAACTAAAAATCTGATACATAATAATAATGTACAGGTAGTTGATTTGAGAGGAGCCGCAGAATTTAAGGCTGGTCATATTGCAAAAGCAGATAACGTGTTTGTTGGAACTTTAGCTGAGAATCTTGATAAGATAAGCAAGGACAGGAAGGTAATTATTCACTGCCAGGGCGGTGATCGCGCAAGCATAGGCTATTCGATACTTGCCCGGAATGGATTTACCAACGTCTCTAACTTTTCAGGAAGTATTAATGAATGGGTGGGAGCAGGAGAAGATCTCGTTTCGTGAGGATGTCTTTGCGAGGAGGCATGACGAAGCAATCTACGTTAACGGTCATAGAGATTGCTTCGCTGTGCTCGCAAGGACAACCCACCTTAGATTGCCTGCCTGCGGCTGGCAGGCTTCGCTGTAATCAAAAGGCATTATAAATAATTATTAAAAAACTAAGAAAATGAATATATTCAATCAATTATTTGGCGGATCACAACCTGTTGATCTGAAACCAATTATAGAAGAAGGAGCATTTTTAGTTGATGTGAGAACTCCGGCGGAGTTTTCCCAGGGAAATGTAAAAGGATCAGTTAATATTCCTCTCGATTCATTACCTTCTCAACTACAAAAGTTCAAAGACAAAAAGAATATTGTCGTATTCTGCCGCAGCGGCAACAGAAGCGGCCAGGCTAAAATTATCCTTGAACAAAATGGATTCAGCAACGTAACCAACGGCGGTACTTGGGAAGAAGTTGGGCAATATGTTAAATAAGGCTTTGCTCTTAAACGCAAACAAGGACATATAAAGACATGGAAAGCTTAAACATTCTAATACCTACAGATTTCACCGTTCAGGCGGAATACGCTTATCTGATGGTTAAAAAACTGGAAGAAAAAATCCAGGTTCACACTCACTTCCTGCATGTGCTTCAGGTTCCGGACACGGTAACCATGGATGCTAATGGAGACATACAAACCTGCGGGGAGATCGACCTTAATTATGTACTTCAACAGAAGGATATTGCCGAAAGAAAACTAGCCAGTCTTAAAAGCTTATACGGGGGAAACATTGAAACCCATCTTGTTTTAGGTAAAACAACGGACGCGATATTAGATTTCTCGGCAAGCCAGGATTTTGACCTGATTGTTATGGGAACAAAAGGTTCCTGGGGAATCAAGGAAACCCTCTCAGGATCGGAGACTCAAATGGTTGCACGTAAATCAAGAACGCCTGTATTGTCTTTGATGTGCGACAGGTCTGATTTGCAGATTCACAACATTCTCCTGGTTCATAATTTTGAAAAACCTGCTAAAGAAGATACGACCCTGTTACATAAGTTAATCCAGGCGTTCGATACAAAGGTTCATATGCTGCAGATTTCCACTACCAGACATCATTTAGAAAAAACTGAGGTGGAAAGCAATATGACAAAATTTGCTGAACTCAATAATATCATAAACTACGAATGCCACTACCTGGATGATAAAGATGTAGAGAGCGGAGTGGTACATTATAATCAAATGAGTGATATGGATATCATTTGTATTGGTACTCACGACAAGGCAGGGATGTTTCATACCAGTGAAACCGAGAAACTAATTAACCACTTATTTAAGCCAATTTTATCTTTTCAATTTAATACAGGCATCAAATCATGAGAGAAATAATAACACAAACATGGTCCTGGTGGTTTTCCGGGACAATGATAGCCGGTATAATGTTTTTCCTGCTGTACTTTGGAAAATCGTTTGGCTTTTCATCTAATTTAAGGACCATTTGTGCAGCCAGCGGTCTTGGACAATCTGTTAAATTCTTTGACTTCAACTGGAAAAGCCAGATATGGAACATAGTATTTTTGGTTGGTGCAATTCTAGGAGGCTTTATAGCTAAAGAATTCCTATCTACGGATGGCCCGGTTCAAATTTCACAAGCTACTATTTCAGATCTAGGTGAACTTGGTTTCGCCGCTCCGGTATCCTTACAGCCGACCGAATTGTTCAGCTTGGAATCAGCTTTTTCGTTTAAAGGATTCCTGATACTGGCTTTGGGTGGTTTAATGGTGGGATTTGGTTCCCGTTATGCAGGAGGGTGCACATCAGGACATGCCATTAGCGGTTTATCAGATCTGCAAATGCCTTCCCTCATTGCTGTCGTTGGATTCTTTATCGGAGGTTTGGTAATGACGTTTTTAATATTTCCTTTAATCTTTTAATCTTTTCTCAATGAAGTTCATAAAATTTTTAATCCTTGGCATTGTCTTCGGGATAGTGATGGCTAAGTCGGAAGCTATTTCCTGGTTCCGCATTCAGGAGATGTTCCGTTTTCAATCGTTTCATATGTATGGGATAATTGGCACCGCTGTAATCCTCGGTGCGATTGGAGTGGCATTGATAAAAAAGTACAATATCCGTGATTACCACGGTAACCCAATCCTGTTTAGCCCTAAAGAAAAATCTGTTACGCGTTATCTTTTAGGTGGATCTATTTTCGGCCTGGGATGGGCATTAGGCGGGGCATGTCCTGGCCCAATGGTAGTGAACATTGGATATGGTTTTTTATCGATGGGCATTGTTTTTTTCTTTGCACTTGTTGGAACATATCTGTATGGTCTGTTAAAAAACATCCTACCCCATTAAATAGACACAATTTTCGTCTTGCTTCGGCAAATTCCTGCTAATAACATCCCGGAATACTTTTTCGGGCTGGCCATCTAATGCCTAATAAAAATCATGATAAAGACCCTAATCGCTGTTGCGATCATACTTCTGACCTGGAATAATCTGCTGTACTCACAGGTGCAAACGCAAGCAGAAAATCACAATCAGCGGGATAGTGTTCGTATTTCTGCAAGAGATTCAACTTCACTTTCTTCGGCCTTCAGCCGTGGCCAGCTCAAAGGACTTATACGTTATTTTTTCATGGCAACCGATAACGAAAAAGGCCTGACCGACTATTATGCTCACGCTTTAGGCGGAGGATTAAGTTATGAAACAGCCAGTTACCATGGTTTTCAGCTGGCTGCCGGAATCTACTCTGTCGTTAACCTTGGTTCATCCGATATGACACAGTCAGACCCGGAGACTGGGCAATATAGCCGCTATGAAATGTCTTTATTCGATATTGACATTCCTGACAAGAAGATTGATATAAATAGGCTGGAAGAGGCATATCTTAAATACAATTTTAAAGAGTCTAAAATAATATTGGGACGGCAGCTAATTAATACCCCTTTTGTTAATATGCAGGACGGTAGGATTCATCCAACAGCCGTAGAAGGCGCCTGGCTCGAATGGAATGAATTTAAAGGTGTGAAAATAGAAGGCGGTTGGCTGTACACTATTTCTCCCCGGGGAACATCCGACTG
The DNA here is from genome assembly GCF_049655485.1 of Daejeonella sp. Taxonomy (GTDB): domain Bacteria; phylum Bacteroidota; class Bacteroidia; order Sphingobacteriales; family Sphingobacteriaceae; genus Daejeonella. The sequence continues at coordinate 455 of NZ_JBASJU010000133.1, read as the reverse complement.
GTATAAAGCCGGAAACTCCATCGGCATTTATCCGGTAGGTTTGGATGAAACGGGCACTAAATCAAAATATTTTGGCGCAGTGGAATCAGGTGGTGTTGCCCTGGCCGGTATAACTAAAAGAATAAAAAAGATAAAATTACAAGCCTGGGACGTCCTTACAGAAAACGTGTTCAATACAGCCATGCTGCAAGCAGAAACACAACACTCTTTAAAGGAAAAGTCATCTTTATTCGCCTCGGCACAGTTCATCCGGCAGGATGGTGTAAATAATGGAGGCAACGATGATCCGACAAAAAGGTACTTTAAAAAGGGAGGCATATCCATGACCTTTGGCGCGAATGCAGGATGGAAGAACGACCAATGGGAAACCAGCATTAACTACAATAGGATTACAGCGCATGGCCGCTACCTGATGCCACGCGAGTGGGGACGTGATCCTTTTTTTACTTTTATGC
>NZ_JBASJU010000132.1:0-2089 GCF_049655485.1 Daejeonella sp. | reverse complement strand
GAAGCAAACACGTTTAATGTAAAAGCGAACAATAAGATCGAAATACTTCCATTATTCAATGTGGCAGGAATGATTCCAGGAAAATCAAAAGAAAAAGAACTCGTTTTGTTCTCCGCACATTATGACCATATTGGAATTATTAAGAGCGTAGAAGGAGATTCTATTGCTAACGGCGCGGATGACGATGCTTCCGGCACTACTGCCGTAATCGCACTTGCCAATTATTACAAGCTGTTAAAGGATAATGAACGGACCCTCATCTTTATTGCATTTACTGCGGAGGAAATTGGCGGTTTCGGTGCAAAGTATTTCTCTTCAAAACTTAATCCGGATGATGTAGTCGCCATGTTCAATATCGAAATGATCGGTAAGGAATCTAAGTTTGGAAAGAATGCCGCGTTTATAACAGGCTATGAGCGCTCGGATTTTGGCGAGATACTTCAAAAGAACCTAGAGGGTACTGACTTCAAATTTCATCCTGACCCGTACCCAGACCAGAACCTGTTTTACCGCAGCGATAATGCAACACTAGCAGCCTTAGGAGTTCCAGCCCATACGATATCGACAGATCAGATTGATACTGATAAGTTTTATCATACCGTTAAAGATGAATTTGCAACCTTGGATGCGGTTAATATATGGTCTACGATTAAGGCGATTGCCTTAAGTGCGAGGAGTATTGTGGCAGGGAAGGATACACCGAAGAGGATTCCAAAGCTGGAAGGACGGCAATAGGTTTAACCTCAGACGCAATGTGACGGCTAAAACGCACCGTTCGAAATTAAACGCAAAGAGCGCAAAGTACACGCAAAGGCCGCAAAGGGCTCACGAAAAACTTTGCGCTCTTTGCGTAAACCTTTGCGCCCTTTGCGGTAAAATAGGTTCTCAGGCGTTTGGGGTTTTGTTTTTTCAATTTATATTATACCCTGCGGTTAAATTACTTTCTTCCGCATCACATAATCATTCAACACAAACTGGTAATACGGAATATCTACAGTTTCCCAGATATCGAATCCCACTTTCTGATAGAATCCAAACGCCGGATTTGCCCGGTTTACATTTAATTCTACTTCAGGGATATTCAGGTCTTTAGCAAGATTGCAAAGGTATTCTATCAGCGTTTTCCCTGTCCCTTTTCCCTGCTCTGTAGGCAGGACATATATCTTATGGATTTTTAAGATGGGTGCAGGCCCATGTTCGATTGAATATCCCGCGAAAGCGACATTTTCATTCTCCCTTTTAACCAGCAGGAACTTAACGTCAGAATTCATTTGTTCCCTCAGTGCACTTTCAGAATACATCTTCTTCAGCATGAAGCTAATCTGTTCTTCTGATAGGATCGGACGATAGGTAGGCCACCAGATCTGTTCTGCCAGTGCGTGAATTGTAGGAATGTCTTGTTCCGTAGCTTCAACTATCTCCATCAGATTTTTTCTGAGATGAATATAAAGGGTTGATCAAATGTAAAGGAGTAAAAACCATCTTTTTCAGTTTCGTACATGTGACGATCTTTTTGATTAAGGCCGCTGGTGCTCAAATTGTGGACTTCAAACAGCACGTGAACAGCTTCCCCTGCAGGCTGCCATTTACTAAAACCTGAACGTATTGGGAAAATTTTCTGATCGCCAATAAAGACGACTATGTCGATATCCTCTACAAACAGTGCATAATCTTTAAGCGCGAATTCTTTTGTTATGATATTCACCGCTGGATAGCCTTCACCTATAAGAAATTTAAGGCAGTCTTCAAGAGGTTCTGTGTCCGTTAAGATGATCCTTGTATTTTCCTGTGCCTTGAAATCCGGATCCCTTGACAAAACCCCGTCTAATTTTATCGCAAGCGAATCGGCAAACTCATAAATGTCTTCCGGAACAATCACGGTTGGGCTCCATTCCAGGATCTGTCCGAGGTTTTCACTTGCAAATCCATCAAGGCTCATGATAAGCAATGCGGGCTCTTGTTTTTCACGTACGATATGGTGGGAAGACATGGGTTAAAATTAGGGAAATAGATTGAAGAATGGAGCAAAGAACAGGGAGCAAAGAACAAAGACTTGTGGGTATTTAGCGGTATAGGTGAACTTTCATTA
>NZ_JBASJU010000131.1:0-14529 GCF_049655485.1 Daejeonella sp. | reverse complement strand
TCTTTCACGAACTTATCTTTTCCATCCTCACAAGCATAAACTTCTGCAATAGCACGCAGCTCAGAGTTCGATCCAAAAATCAAGTCTACCCGAGTACCTGTCCATTTCACCTGGCCTGTCTTACGGTCACGGCCTTCAAACACTTTCTGATCATCTGAAGCGGCTTTCCATGTTGTGCCGAAGTCAAGTAAATTCACAAAGAAATCATTTGTCAATGCACCGGGACGTTCCGTGAACACCCCATGTTGGGACTGATCAAAATTGGCGTTCATCACACGCATTCCTCCTACAAGAGCGGTCATTTCAGGTGCTGTAAGCTTAAGCAATTGTGCTTTGTCTATTAACATTTCCTCTGCCGAAGGGTTGTGATGTCCCTGCTGATAATTGCGGAAACCATCTGCTTTAGGTTCAAGCGCCGCAAAGGATGCAACATCTGTTTGTTGTTGTGATGCGTCTGCTCTTCCGGGCTTGAATGGCACATTCAAGTCAAATCCTGCAATTTTAGCTGCCTGCTCCACGCCGGTGCAACCTCCCAAAACAATTAAATCAGCGATTGAAACTTGTTTCCCTTCTGAATGAGCATTATTGAAATCCTGCTGAATCCCTTCAAGCTTTTGAAGCACAGCATTCAGTTGTTGCGGATTATTAACCTCCCAATTAATTTGAGGTTGTAAACGCACACGCCCGCCATTGGTACCGCCACGTTTATCAGAATCACGGTATGTCGACGCCGAAGCCCAAGCCGCTGACACTAATTGAGAAATCGTAAGCCCGGACGATAGAATCTTTGCTTTAAGACCCGAAATATCCTGACTATCTATCAGCTCATGATTAACCGTTGGTATCGGGTCTTGCCATAGCAATTCCTGCGCAGGTACTTCCGGTCCCAGGTAGCGTTCCTTAGGTCCCATATCGCGATGCGTTAACTTGAACCACGCTTTCCCGAAAGCTTCAGCAAATTGTTCAGGATGCTCATGAAAGCGCTTAGAAATCGGACCATAATTAGGATCCAGCATTAAAGCAAGATCAGTAGTCAGCATAAACGGTGCGTGTTTTTTAGACCGATCATGTGCATCTGGCACTGTTCCCTCACCTCCGCCATTCTTTGGCTTCCATTGGCTTGCACCTGCAGGACTTTTGGTTAATTCCCATTCAAAGCCAAACAGGTTATCAAAAAAGTTATTGCTCCACTTAGTAGGGGTTGTAGTCCAGGCACCCTCCAGACCACTGGTAATAGTATCTCCTGCATTCCCAGAACCAAAACTATTTCTCCAGCCCAGTCCCTGCTCCTCTATCCCAGCACCAGCTGGTTCCTTGTCAATGTATTTACTTGGATCTGCCGCTCCGTGAGTCTTTCCAAACGTATGTCCACCTGCAATCAAAGCCACAGTTTCTTCATCGTTCATCGCCATACGGCCAAAAGTCTCCCGAATATCACGTGCTGAAGCAATAGGATCAGGATTACCAAGAGGTCCTTCTGGGTTTACGTAAATCAAACCCATCTGAACCGCCGCAAGAGGATTTTCTAACTGGCGATCACCAATGTGACGCTTATCGCCGAGCCACTCATCTTCCGCTCCCCAATACGTATCTACTTCTGGCTCCCAGATATCCTCACGTCCACCACCGAAACCAAAAGTCTCAAAGCCCATCGACTCTAAGGCACAATTTCCGGCGAGGATCATTAAATCAGCCCATGAAATCTTTCTGCCATATTTCTGCTTGATTGGCCACAATAACAATCGTGCTTTGTCCAGGTTGGCGTTATCCGGCCAACTGTTGAGAGGAGCAAAACGTTGTGAACCAGATCCGCTACCACCACGACCATCACTTATACGATAAGTTCCCGCGCTGTGCCATGCCATTCTTATGAAAAATGGACCGTAATGACCATAATCCGCTGGCCACCAGTCCTGTGAATCAGTCATTAAATCAAACAAATCTTTCTTTACGGCGCTAAGATCGAGGCTCTTGAATTCCTCAGCATAATTGAAATGTTTTTCCATCGGATTGGAAAGTGAGGAATGCTGACGAAGGATATTCAAGTTTAACTGATTAGGCCACCAGTCGCGGTTGGTCATCCCACCGCCTGCACTTTTCTTTAATGCACCGCTTGAAAATGGGCATTTTGCCGCACCTTCGGTGTTCATGTCACCAACTTTCGTGTCGTTATCTGTATGAGAATGATCTACCATAGTTTATTATATTATAAGTCTAAGCTCAAAAATACAATAAACTTGCGTGGATGTTTTATTCGAAAAATTGATGATGATATAGATAAAATCTATATCATTTTCCAAACGTTTCGTAACGAGCCCGTATGAAATTGAAGATGCCATAACAAATTAAGCCCAATCCTATCAGCGCGAGGAGATAGGAACCATAACTGCTGTCGTTAAGCATACTAAAAGCCTTTGAGGTATCACCTGCTTCGGATGCATCACTACTGAGCGCAGCTTGCAAAAATATATAAGAAAGAAGTACCCAAACAACTCCGCGGGATATATATCCAATTTTTCCTGCACTCAATAATATAGGTTTTGACTTAGCCGGGACAGCTTTATTAACATGGCTCCGGAACTTTTCAGAAAAACCATACCAAATTTGATAAACGCCCACGACGAGAAGCACTACCGCAACTATACCTACCAGCCATTGGCCCATGGGCTTGGAAAGTAGCTCCTGAGTCATTTCCTGGTTAGCGCCTCCCGAATCTTTGTCATGAAACAATAACATCTTTGCCGCCTGAAAAGCCAATGATCCGTATACTAAACCGCTAAATAAGTATCGTGCGCGAATGGCGGCGCCTTTTGCATCCTTACCTTTATGCTCACTGTCGTTGAAAGCTTGAATGAACCGCCATATTACATAACAAACAAGCCCTACTGTTACCCCCCACAGTAGAAAGGTACCAGCCGGTTGATCATATATAAAGTCGAAAACCCCTGCCTTAGTTGTATCTTTTGCCGACTTTGAATTGATACCAAATGATGCCATGAAGGCCAGTACACCTATTAAGACATACACAATCCCTTTTGCCGTAAGGCCAATGCGGGCAAATTTCTCAATATCAGGTATCAGCGCTTTTGCAGTCATGAATTTTCCGTTTTTAGTCTGGTATTACAATTTGATTAAACCCATATATCAGCTATTTGTGTTGGTAATAAAAATATTAAATCAAAAACCTGATCATTGAATTAGCTCGAAGGTGCAATAGATACCCCATTAACTCAACTAATCAATTAATTATATCTTTGCTTTAGGTAATAATGCCATTTCTGACTAGAGAAGGCAGAATATTAAAAAACATGGACAACAGGGCAATATCAATACGGCCTTTCATTGGTGCAGAAAATTTTGAAACATCGAGAAATTTCTACAAGGAGCTTGGCTTTCAAGAAACTATCTTGTTCCCCAATATGTCCCTGTTCCGTTTTGGGGACCTGGGCTTTTATTTGCAGGATTACTAGGTAAAAGGTTGGATCGATAATACCATGATTTTTATGGAGGTTCAGAATGCTGATGAATTCTTCGAAGACCTTCTAGCACTAAATCTGGACTCAAAGTACGAAGGGGTAAAACTTAGCTTGGTTCTGCAACAGGACTGGGGCAGAGAATGTTACCTGCATGACCCGTCTGGTGTACTTTGGCATTTTGGAGAATTCAATAAAACGCAAGACAGCAATTAAAACAACAACAACACGGAAATGTGCTAATGGTCATAAATATCTCAAAAGCTCTGACTTTGACAGACAAATTCTTTATTCCATTTAGTCCGCCGGTTGACCCATTCTCCCTGCCAAATAAATTCATTCTGCAAAATACACCCCATCCATTGGCTTTACTTGCAGCAAAGGATTTACAGCATTATCTACAGGTTCAAGAAGATTGGGAGCATAACTTTGGTTTAAATTCAGATCATACGGGCAAGGTTGTCGGTAAGATGTTTGGCGTCCTTGTAGTAAAAACACTTGATAATCAAATCGGATACATCTCCGCATTTTCCGGAAAATTGGCCAATAGCAATCAGCATATAAAATTTGTGCCGCCGATATTCGACGGCCTCTCTAACCAAAGTTTTGTAAATGATGGCATGAGAGAACTTAGCGAGCTAAACGTTGAGATCAAAGATTTAGAAAACTCTGTTTCAACATGTGCTGAGAAGCAGATCAGACTTTTAAAATCTAAGCGTAGAAACCACTCGATCGGTCTTCAAAAGAAAATCTTCGATCAATATTTTTTCCTGAATCAGGCAGGAATTCAAAAAAGTCTTAACCAGCTTTTCGAGAACGCGTCATATAAGAACCCGCCGAGTGGTGCAGGAGAATGCGCCGGTCCAAAGCTTCTCCAGTATGCTTTTCAAAATCAAATGACGCCAATAGCGCTTACTGAATTCTGGTGGGGATTGTCACCTAAATCTGCGCAATGGAAACATGGTCATTACTACGAATGTTGCAAAGAAAAATGTAAGCCTATCCTTGCCCATATGCTTGAAGGGCTAGTTTCATAGTTGATACTTAGCCATTACAGTAAGCATTTAGCAATTTGACTCCCTTGGCTAGCTTTCAACGGAATTTAATATTTCCTCTTAATTCACCACCAGGTACAGTTGAGCTATGAATATTCGAATACCATTTATCAGCCATAAGCTGTGCAACCTGTACATCAGTTAAGGGTGCTGTTGTACCAGAAACTGTTCCCGTGTTTGCAGTAGGAAATCCCGTTATACCAATGGCTACCCCGGAGCTTTTTAAATCTGAACCATTCTCAGCTCCATGAAAATGCATATTGGTAGTCGTTGCGGCGGCTGAACCAAGAGTCCAGGTAATGTCGTAATTGAGTGTTTTAAGTAAGGGATCAAAAACGAGTTTGGCCGTTCCTGTTCCAGTGCTGGTTATAGGTGGCGTTTCCTGCGCCCCGCTTAAGGTAACAGTAACCCTTCTCATATTATCTACTTCTTCATCTTTATCTTTTTTACATCCTGAAAAAGTAAACAGCAGTATTGCACATATAGCAAATACTGATGCCAATTGGTTATTAAATCTAGCTTTCATAAATAGAATTTAAGATGTGTTTTTAAGGGAATACGCTTTGAATTGCGAAAGGGTTGCTTGGTGATTATTCCCAACAGATCATCTTTATATTTAAGAGCCAATTAAACCTCTCACAAACAAATTCCAGAACAGTCACCTGCGAAATAATTCAAAAAGTAGAAACTTTTCATTTTCTTTATATTCTGCTTTACCAAAATAAAACTATGACTGAGCCAGACCAACCAAATGATCCTTTGTATAAATTCGAGCATTTTTTCGAACTATCACCGGATCTACTGTGTATAGCTGGTTTCGACGGATATTTTAGAAGAATAAATCCCGCTGTTTCCAAACTTCTGGGTTATTCTAACGAGGAACTTTTATCACAGCCGATCAGCAATTTTGTGTATCATGATGATAAAATAATCACAAAAGCATCAAGAGAGCTCGTACTCAATAATATCCCACTGTTGAATTTTGAAAACCGCTATCAAACGAAGGAAGGGAAAATTGTTTGGCTATCCTGGACTTCAATGCCTGCTTTTGATGACCAACTAGTTTATGCCATAGCAAAAAATGTTACGGCTAGAAAAAGACAAGAGGAAGAACGAAACCAGCATCTCGCTAATCTAGCAACTATAAATGATGAACTTAAGCATCTGAGTTATACCACTTCTCATGACTTGCGATCTCCTGTTAACAACCTGATTTCAATGTTCCATCTTCTTGATGTAAATAAGATAAGTGATCATGAAATTAGGGAATACATTGAGATCATAAAATCGACCACTGAAAGCATAAGTGAAATGTTGAACAATTCAGTTGATCTCTTAATCAAAAAAGACAGGCTACCTGTTAATGTTGAAAATGTTAAGATTTCCGAAAGCTTAGACTCAGTACTGAATTCAATAAATTCTTTGCTGGAAGTTTCCAAAGTTAAATTAACCACAAGCTTTTCGGCATTTGACGAAATAACTTTTAACCGGGCTTACCTGGATAGTATATTTCTGAATCTGATAACAAACTCCGTTAAGTATGCCCAGCCCGGAATAAGTCCGGTTATCTCTATTGTCACTGCTGAAACATCTGGGATTAAACAACTTATTTTAACAGATAATGGAATGGGCTTCGATATGCCAAAAGTAAAAGATAGGATATTTGGACTGAACCAAAAATTTCATCACCACAGTGACAGTAAAGGAATCGGTCTGTACCTTGTTTATCACCATGTCACCAATTTGAACGGGAAAATTGACATTGAAAGCCAGATTAACGAAGGCACTCAATTTATTATCTCGTTCAAAGAATAAACAACTAAGTACTGTCCCTTGGGTAGATTTCCTACATCTATACGCAACTGCTTCAGCGTGTAAAAATTTGTGGGCATCATGAATCATTCATTCCCTTAATCTATTCTTCATCTTATTTTATTGTCATGTTTTCAGCTTAGTGATTGATTCCAGAAATTATCTTCGAACTTTGTTTACCGGGCCAAACTATTTAGTTTGGCTTTTTACATAGGAATTGAAACAAACAATGGAACTGGGTTTATACACATTTGCAGATATATCATCAAACAAAGGCTCAATAGCTAAAAGTACAAATCAACGGATTACCGATCTCCTGGAAGAGATTGAACTTGCTGACCAAATTGGTCTTGATGTTTTTGGCATCGGGGAACATCACAGGCCGGATTACGCGGTATCAGCGCCCGCGATTATTCTGGCAGCCGCTGCAGTTAGAACGAAGAAAATAAAGCTTTGCAGTGCTGTGACAGTACTAAGTTCTGATGACCCAGTCCGCGTGTTCCAGGATTTCGCCACAGTAGATCAACTATCGGGCGGAAGAGCGGAGATCATGGCCGGAAGAGGTTCGTTTATTGAGTCATTTCCGCTTTTTGGACATGCTCTTTCGGATTACGACGATCTTTTTACCGAAAAGCTGGAGCTACTTTTGAAATTAAATGAAAGTGAAGTAGTTTCCTGGAGAGGGAAACACCGCCCTTCATTTGACAAACTTGGTATTTATCCAAGGCCGTTTCAGGATAAACTTCCGATCTGGCTTGCTGCTGGCGGTACTCCCGCCTCTGCAGTTCGAGCTGCGAACCTGGGTTTACCACTCGCACTGGCAATTATTGGAGGTATGCCGGAACAGTTCGTTCCATTTTTCAACCTTTACCGCGAGTCGGCCCAAAAAGCAGGGTTGGATATGTCCAGCTTACAAATCGGCATTAATTCGCATGTTTACATTGCCCATGACTCAGACAAGGCTGGTGATGAGTTGTATCCTTCTTACGCGAAGATGATGAACCGCATTGGCCAGGAAAGGGGCTGGTCGCCATTAAGCAGGCAGCAATTTGAATATTCCCGTACACCCAAAGGCGCATTGATGGTTGGAAGTCCGCAGGAAGTCATCGATAAAATCTTGTATGAACACGAACTGTTTGGAAATACCAGGTTTCTAGCACAAATGAGTATGGGTGAGATGCCACATCAAAAGATCATGAAGTCAATTGAACTCTATGGGGATATTGTCGCACCGGCCGTCCGAAAGGCAATCACAAAATAAGGTACTGAATTCAAATTTTTGCCATGTATTAATCGTGCTAAAAACATAATAAATGGCCATTTTCTGTTAATTTTAAATCCTTAATTACGACACGAGTATCATTTTTGAATGAAAGAGATAAAAGCCATTATCAGAGCATACGATGCAATCGAACCGGGCACTCATGCGGCCCTTGCAACGGTTGTACGGGTTGAAGGTTCTTCATATCGACGTACTGGTGCAAGGATGCTTGTTCTTGATGACGGCACGTGGATCGGAGGTATTAGTGGAGGATGCCTGGAAGGAGATGCTTTGAAACGTGCACGTCTGGCTATCAATAATTCGCGGGCAACCTTAATCACTTATGATACAACAGAAGATGATCCGCATCAGATAGGCGTTGGCTTAGGGTGTAATGGCATTATTGATGTACTTTTTACCCCGCTTGATCTAAAAAACAAGCATAACCCGGTTGAGATACTTAAATCCTGCGTCAAGGCAAGTCGTGATATCCATATATTGTTAACTATTACACATGTGGAGGGAGATGCAGGAGACCTTCGTGCCGGGAAGGTGATTAACTATACCGGGCCGGAGAGTCTAACAGATTTCAACTCTGAAGTGATCCAAAAACAGATTTTAGAGAAAGTCACGTTTCAAATATCTGAGAGCAAGTCCGCACCTGCCCAGTTCACGAAACCCGACTGCCATATTGAAATCTTTGTCGAAATACTTCCGCCTGAGATCAACGTAATATTAATGGGCCATCAGTACGACGTTTATGCAATGAGCCGATTACTAAAAGAACTCGATTGGCGGGTGAGCATTTGCGGTGACATTCTGAAAATAAATCCTCAGACAAGTTCATTTACCGATGAGATAGTGAGTAATTCAGATTTCGATAAGCTCACAATTGATGAGCATACGGCTATAGTGCTGATGTCGCACGACTATAAGACTGATAAGCGAAATTTATCCAGGGCGCTCCTCACTACGGCTCCTTTTATCGGTATGCTGGGACCAAAAGTCCGTTCAGAAAAGATTTGGAAAGAACTCGCCGATGAAGGAACTCAAATCAGCGGGATTGATATGGAGCGCATTTACGCTCCGGTTGGATTAGATATAGGGGCTGTAAACCCTGAAGAGATTGCTTTATCGCTGGCAGCGGGTGTAAAGGCAGCATTTGCTAAACGCGATGGGAGTTTTCTGAAATACAGAGAAACTCCTATCCATCAAAGAAAGTAAGGGCATGGAAAATAATGAACCACATTTCAAGATAGAAAGCTACTCAATTATCATCCTGGCAGCAGGAGATTCTTCACGATTGGGAAGCCCGAAACAACTTTTGCCCTTTAGCGGAAAGGCTCTTCTCCAAAGGGCAATCGACAATGCAAAGAAATGCGAACCTGATCAGGTAATCGTGGTACTGGGCTCGCGTAAGCAATTGATCGAAAATGAAATTAATCAGGATGGAGCGATTATAGTTGAAAATCAGGATTGGAAGAGCGGTATAGCTTCATCTATTAGAACTGGTATAAATGAGTTGAAAAATATTTCTGTGAATACTGATGCTGCAATTCTGATGGCTTGCGATCAACCCTTCGCGGATGAGAATATTCTACAAGCACTCATTCAGGAACACACCAGGTCAGGAAATGCTATTGTTGGTAGCAGCTATGATAACACAAAAGGAATCCCGGCTCTTTTTCACAAGAATCTTTTCTCAGATCTTTTAGCGCTGGAAGGTGACTCGGGCGCAAAAAAATTATTTGAGAAATACAAGGGACTGGCTTCTTTCGTTTCTTTTCAGAAAGGTGGTATCGATATCGATACATCGGAAGACTATAAGAATTTGACTAAATAACTTAACTTTATTGTATGCTTATTGATTCTTTCGACAGAGTTCATAATTACCTGCGTATCTCCCTCACGGATAATTGCAATCTTCGCTGCTTCTACTGCATGCCGGAGGAAGATTATGAATTTACCCCGGCGGCAAGATTGATGCAGCCTGATGAGATAGAATCAATTGCCAGAATTTTTGTTCAAAACGGAGTCGATAAGATACGTCTTACCGGCGGTGAACCCTTAGTACGGAAAGATGCAGCCCAAATCATTGAACGGCTATCCAAACTTCCGGTAGATCTTTCCTTAACAACAAATGCCACCCGACTTCATGATTTTGTTGATGTGCTGGAAAACGCCAAAGTCAAGTCATTAAATATCAGTCTGGATACCCTTGATCCTGACAAATTCAACATCATCACCCGCAGGGACGGATTTCAAAAAGTAATGGATAATATCCACCTCATGCTAAGCCGGAATTTCAAGGTAAAGATAAATGTGGTGGTGATGAAAGGCCTAAATGATAATGAGATTATCAATTTCGTTGCCTGGACAAAAGATCTGCCCGTGCAGGTCCGCTTCATAGAATTCATGCCTTTCGATGGAAATCGCTGGACCAGTAACCAGGTGTTTGCGTGGAAGGATATCCTCAATAAGATTGAAGAGAGTTATACACCACTTCGACTTCATGACGGGATCCACGATACAGATAAGAAATACAGGATTGAAGGTCATAAAGGAAGCTTCTCAGTAATAAGCACCATGAGTGCCCCGTTCTGCGCCGGCTGTAACCGTATGCGCTTAACCGCGGATGGAAAGATGAAAAATTGCCTCTTTTCGACCAAAGAAACAGATCTTCTTACAGCCCTGAGAAACAAGGAAGATTTATTACCACTCATTCAGGAAAGTATTTACTCAAAAGCTAAAGAGCTGGGAGGTCAGTTTACTAAGGATTTCGAAAAGATCCATGCCGAAGACCTGCATAACCGGAGTATGATAAGTATTGGTGGATAAATATTATGCCAGCAGAATTGATTTCAGTTTCAGAGGCACGGGAGCTAATATCTAAGCATATAAAACTCCTCGATCCAATAAATGTTCCGCTCTTAGATGCATGCGGACTCGTTCTCTCTCAAGATGTGTATGCCAAAACCGATGTCCCCCCTTTTAATCAATCCTCCATGGATGGCTATGCATTCAACTATGACAGTTGGGAAATGTCCGGCCAATTAAAGATCTCAGGAGAAGTAGCAGCCGGATCATCAGCAAATAAAAGCATTGAGCCTCAGAACGCAATCCGAATTTTTACTGGCGCACCTGTTCCGGATGGAGCAGATACGGTAGTGATGCAGGAGAAAGTAAAAGTTGATAGAGAAAGATTGCTGATTGAAGATAACAACTTAACCAAGGGTATGAACTTCAGAGCTAAAGGCAGTGAAATTAAATCTGGAGCACTGGCATTGGAAAAGGGGACTTTACTGAGTCCCGCTGCAATTGGCTATCTGGCGGGTGTGGGTATCCATGAAGTAAAAGCATATCCAAAGGCCTCCGTTACTGTTATTTTGACCGGTGACGAACTGCAAAAACCAGGAGCGACACTTAATTACGGACAAGTTTATGAATCAAACTCTTTTGCTTTAAATGCTGCGCTCAAACAAATGGGCGTGACGAACATCGACTTCTCCTCATCTCAAGATACTTTAGAGGCGCTTATCCATGTTATCGCGCAAGCGCTAAACAAAAGTGACATAATTTTGCTCACAGGCGGAGTAAGTGTGGGAGATTATGATTTTGTAGTCCGTGCTGCAACAGCCAATGGTGTAGAACAAGTTTTTCATAAAATCCGCCAGAAGCCTGGTAAACCACTATATTTTGGTAAAAAAGGGAAGCTGGTAATTTTCGGATTGCCAGGCAATCCAGCCTCGGTATTGAATTGCTTTTATGAATATGTGCTGCCGGCATTAGCTCAGATGAGCGGAGGTAAAACGGCTCTAACAAGTCTTAATGTTAAATTAAAGACTGCTTTAAAGAAGCCTGCAGGACTTACACAATTTTTAAAAGGACATTACGATGGGGAATCAGTCAGTGATCTTAAAGCACAGGAATCATTCCGCCTTAGTTCGTTCGCAAAGGCGAACTGCCTTATTAAACTGGAAGAAGGAAAGACTGAATATTCCGGGAATGAAATAGTAGAGATTCATCTTCTGCCAGAATACTATGGATAACATTTATCTGTTTTATTGCCTCTTATTTATCGTTGCCATGTTATACTCTTCAGTAGGGCATGGAGGTGCAAGCGGCTATCTGGCTTTAATGGCAGTGTACGCTTTTAGTCCGGAGTTTATGAAACCAACCGCACTGATTCTTAACCTGTTCGTATCTCTGACTTCCTTTATCCAGTTCTATCGGGGAGAGCATTTTAAATGGAAAATATTTCTGCCCCTTGCACTGGCCTCAATTCCCTTAGCTTTTATTGGAGGACTGATTACCATGGAAGCATCGATTTACAAAAAGATCCTGGGTACACTTCTGTTTATACCCGTCATACGGTTTCTGTTATTTGCCAATATCCCGGATGAAGAATTAAAAAAATCCAATCTTATTGTTTCGATTCTTATTGGATCTCTTATCGGCTTTTTATCAGGCCTGATTGGTATAGGCGGAGGAATCATCTTATCGCCCATTATTCTGTTGTTAAGATGGACAAACCAAAAACAGACAGCAGCAATTAGTGCTTTATTTATATTTGTAAATTCCTTGTCGGGATTAGCAGGCCAGATCACCAAGGGCATCACGTTCAGTCCGGACATGCTATCTTATGTCGCCATTGCTTTCGCAGGAGGTTTATGCGGCGCTTACCTCGGCGCATTAAAGTTCAATCAAAATATATTGAAAAATACTCTGGCCCTTGTTCTGATGATGGCGGGCTGGAAGCTTATCTTTACATAAATGCAGGTCAAGGTTTTAATATTTGGGCAATTAACTGATATCACAGGAGTATCGGAAGTTAATTTGAATGATGTATCAGACAGGGATGAGCTTTTAGAAATACTAAACATGCAGTTCCCGGGACTTGAAGATTCGAAGTTTGCTATTGCGATAGATAAAAAAGTGGTTGTTCAAAACACTTCGCTCGCTGATGGGTGTATCGTGGCACTTCTCCCACCATTTTCAGGAGGATAATCATGGCTTACACTCAGGGCAATCCACGATATCAACGCCAGACCACTCTCAAAGGATTTGGCGAATCCGGGCA
Source organism: Daejeonella sp. (assembly GCF_049655485.1). Classification (GTDB taxonomy): domain Bacteria; phylum Bacteroidota; class Bacteroidia; order Sphingobacteriales; family Sphingobacteriaceae; genus Daejeonella. The sequence continues at coordinate 1,848 of NZ_JBASJU010000131.1, read as the reverse complement.
GCAAAAACTCATTTACTCTAAGGTATTGGTGATCGGTGCTGGTGGTTTAGGCTGCCCGGCCTTGTTATATCTGGCGGGCGCAGGTATTGGGACACTGGGCATAGTTGATCATGATAAAGTATCATTAAGCAATTTGCATCGCCAGGTATTGTATTCAACTGATGACATCGGCCTATCTAAAGCACATCGGGCTGCTGATGTTTTAACGGGCCTGAATCCCGAGATAGACATTATCGCTTTTGATGAAACACTGGATCCCACAAACGCCATTCATATCATTTCCCAATTTGACATTGTTTTAGATGGCACTGACAACTTCGCCACCAGATATATGATAAATGATGCATGTGTACTTGCGAATAAACCACTCGTATACGGCGCAATTTCCAGATTTGAAGGCCAGATAGCCGCATTCAACTGTGATGCGAAAGATGGAAGTACCAGAACCAATTATCGCGACCTCTTTCCAAATCCTCCCGCAGAAGCCGAAATTATGAACTGTGCAGAAGCTGGCGTAATCGGTGTTCTTCCCGGCATCATAGGTACAATGATGGCAAATGAAGCGATCAAATTAATCAGCGGAATTGGCACCCCTCTGGTCAATCGGCTAATGACCTTTAATACCCTGACCAATCAAACTTACGAACTTGAAATTGTTCCGCTGAACAACTCAAACCAGCTAATCCCTGAAAGTATTGTTGCTTTCGAACAGACTAATTACGAGTACTTGTGTTCAGGGCAAACAGGAAGTCAAATAGACCTGCCTTTATTTGAGCAAATGTTACTTGATCCCACCATATTGTTTATTGATGTAAGGGAGGTGAATGAGGTACCAGAAGTGGATGAGTTCGATCATCTAAAGCTTCCTCTAAGTGGCTTAAGAAATTCGTTAACACAAATAAATGCTGACACCGTGGTGCTTTTTTGCCAGTCTGGGAAAAGAAGCTTGAGCGCATCGCGGATTGTTACAGAGAATTACGGAAATTTAAAAAAAGTATATAGTTTAAAGGATGGAATTGTGGCCTGGAAGAATTTAAGGAAAGTGTAACATGTCGGACAGAAAACCAAAAAATATATTTACAGCGGGTCCAATAACCGCTGCCTTCATCGCGGATAGCATACAAAAGCACAGCACGCAAACTGCCATTGGCGGACACAGTATATTTCTGGGTCAGGTACGCGCAGATGAAACAGAACAAGGGATTGTATCAGCAATAGAATATACAGCTTTTGAAGACATGGCTGTTGAGAAGATGCACCTGATCAGGGAAGATATATTTGCGAAATATCCTCTAACTTGTATGCATGTGCACCATAGCCTGGGTACTGTAGCTGCCGGTGAAATTTGTCTTTTTGTATTCACATCTTCAGCACATCGTAAAGCGGCTATTGACGCTTGCAGTGAAACTGTCGAACGCTTAAAGGCTGAACTTCCAGTATGGGGAAAAGAGATCATCTCTGGTGATAAACACCAATGGAAAGTGAACAAATAAATCAATATTATGCAATCAGACGCTAAAACTGTTGATGAATATTTGTAATCTCTTCCCAACGACAGGAAGAATGCCATGACCCGATTAAGGAAAGTCATTCTTGACAACCTTCCACCGGGTTTTACCGAACAAATGAGTTATGGGATGGTTGGGTATGTTGTGCCCCATTCCACTTATCCTGCCGGATACCACTGCGATCCAAAGCTTCCTCTTCCCTTTGTCAATATTGCATCCCAAAAGAATTTTATCGCTCTTTATCATATGGGAATCTATGCCGATCCGGCAATCCTGGATTGGTTTACAAGCGAATATCCTAAACATTCCAGTGCAAAACTCGACATGGGAAAGAGTTGTA
>NZ_JBASJU010000130.1:0-11949 GCF_049655485.1 Daejeonella sp. | reverse complement strand
GTTCAGGGATGATAATTTCATCGCCTTCGTTTACACAAGCCTGCATTGCGATGGTGATCGCTTCAGAGCCTCCCACAGTTACCAATATCTGACTGGGGTCGATATTGTAATTGAGCTTGTTGTAATATTCAGTGAGTTTGGTTCGGTACGCTAATGTGCCTTCCGATGGAGTATAAGCCCAAACTTTGAAGTCGATATCCTTAATGGCATTTAACATGCCTTCAGGTGTTTCTATATCTGGTTGTCCAATGTTTAAATGAAAAACTTTCTTTCCATCTTTTTTCGCCTTATCGGCGAAGGGGGTAAGTTTACGAATAGGTGAGGCAGGCATCAGCCTGCCTTTACTTGATATTTCCGGCATGCTGCAAAAATAAAAAACCCCTCCGATTGGGAGAGGTTTTACTTATAAATATTTTGCTTTTTACCTGGTACTTGAAGCGATGACCTCTCCTTTGATGTAAAGTACTTTAATAGGAGTACGGGCATTGGATTTTATCGTTACGGCTTTGGTAAAGCCGGGCTGTACTGAGGCAGCGTTAAAAGTAACGGTGATAGTACCTTTACCTCCTTTTAACACGGGCGCTGTAGTATATTTCGGCACCGTGCATCCGCAGGTTGATTCTACATTAGAAATTATCAGCGGATCATCGCCCACATTGGTAAACACGAAATCTACGCTAACTGGTTTACCCTGAACAATTTTACCAAAATCATGAGTTTCTTTGTCAAACTTAAAATCAGCCTTTGTTCCATCCTGCATGGCAGTTAAGCCTATAAAGCCTATGAATACTGCGCATAATTTCATTAAATGTTTCATAATTGTGATTTCGTTTAAATAAATATAAACTAATATACATATTTCAAAAATCATTCCAACAAGCGGGATATCACTTAATTAGTCGGAGGTATAATTTAAAATTTGGCGTCTTAGTAAAAAAGCGAATTAATATTTTGTCTGACGATTACCAATTCCTGCTGGCTTTTCTTATTTTTGAACCCAAAGGTGAGCTATGAAAGGAAACCAAGAGGTAGGGGACATGATGACTGAGCAGGAAGAACTAAGTTTTGATGACTTCAAAAAGATTATAATCAGTGATTATAAAATTGCTTATGAAAGTCGTCAGGCTAGTCTTTTAGGGCGGAAAGAAGTTCTGACCGGGAAAGCCAAGTTTGGCATCTTTGGGGATGGGAAAGAAGTAGCCCAGTTAGCCATGGCTAAAGCATTTCAGGCCGGGGACTGGCGTTCAGGATATTACCGCGACCAAACCTTTATGCTCGCATCAGGCATGATAACCATGCCGGAGTTTTTCGCCCAACTATACGCAAACACTGATATTGATGCAGATCCGGCTTCCGGTGGTCGCCAGATGAATTGCCATTTTGCAACCAGGACACTGGATGAGGATGGCGAGTGGATGGATCTTACCTCACTGAAAAATTCATCTGCAGATATTTCGCCTACAGGCGGCCAGATGGGGCGACTGGTCGGACTTGCCCTTGCATCGAAAATGTACCGCAATAATCCTGTTCTTGGGAACCTTACTAAGTTCTCATTAGGGGGTAATGAAGTTGCGTTCGGTACTATTGGAAATGCTTCTACTTCAGAGGGTATATTTTTTGAAGCTATAAATGCTGCGGGTGTGCTGCAAATACCGATGGCCATATCCATTTGGGATGACGCTTATGGGATTTCTGTCCCAGCCGAATTTCAGACGACTAAACAGGACATATCTGAGATCCTAAAGGGTTTTCAGCGCGATGAAAAGGGCGAAGGATATGAAATTTTCAAGGTCAGAGGCTGGGATTACCCCGGCTTATGTGAAACCTATGAAAAGGCCATCAAAATTTGCCGCGAAAAGCATATTCCTGTTATGATCCATGTTACGGAGATGACCCAACCACAGGGTCACTCAACTTCAGGATCTCACGAAAGGTATAAAAACAAGGCTCGGATTGACTGGGAGAACGAGTACGATTGCATGCTTCAAATGCGCAAGTGGATGATTGAGTCCGCGGTCGCAACTGATGAAGAACTTATCGAACTTGAAAATACTGCCAAAGCTTATATTAAAAACTGTCAGAAGAAAGCCTGGTCGGACTTCAATGCCGTGACAAAAATGGAATTGGAAGTTGCTGCAGATTTAATTGAAAATACTGGCGATAGCAAACTGGTTGCTGAGGCACGTGTACTGGTATCGAGCGCTGAACCATCCCGAAAGGATGTAATAAGTCTGGTAAGACAGGCGGCCCGTGCATTAAGAAATGAAGATTCGGAAGCTAAAGATAAATTGTTGAAATGGTACAAAGATCAGCATGACAGTAATTATGACCGATATAATTCAAAGCTCTTCACGGAAACTGCTCAGTCACCCCTTAATATAGAGGTTATCGCTCCGGAATACGATGGAGAAGCAAGAATGGTTGATGGGCGTGAAGTGTTGAATGCTTGTTTTGACGCTAACTTTACCCGCGACACGCGTGTGATGGCTTTCGGCGAGGATGTGGGAGCTATCGGTGATGTCAACCAGGGTTTTGCCGGATTACAGCAAAAATTCGGGACAATGAGAATCTTTGATACCGGGATTAGGGAAATGACCATCGTTGGACAGGGTATTGGCCTTGCTATGCGCGGATTGCGACCCATTGCCGAGATTCAATACCTGGATTACCTTTTATATGCTCTCAATATACTAAGTGATGATTTAGCCACGCTAAGCTATCGTACTAAAGGACGACAAAAAGCTCCGCTTATCATCCGGACCCGCGGTCATCGGCTGGAAGGTATCTGGCATTCCGGATCACCTATGGGAGTAATCATAAATTCTCTGCGTGGTGTCCATGTATGTGTGCCACGAAATATGACTCAGGCCGCTGGGATGTATAATACACTGCTTAGAAGCGACGAACCGGCACTTGTTATCGAATGTTTGAATGGATACCGTTTAAAGGAGAAGCTTCCTTCAAATCCAGGTGAGTTTACCGTGCCCTTAGGTAAAATTGAAGTGCTGAGGGAGGGAATTGATATAACGGTTGTGTCTTATGGCTCTACTCTTCGTATTGTTCAGGAAGCTGCTGATGAGTTAGACTCCATGGGGATTTCTGTAGAAGTAGTCGATATTCAAACTTTCCTGCCATTCGATCTTAATAAGCAATGTGTCGAATCACTGCGTAAAACGAATAAATTGCTTGTGGTTGGTGAAGATGTTCCTGGCGGATCTTCAGCATTTTTGATGCAGCAAATCCTTGAAGTTCAGAATGGTTATCAATATCTTGATGGGAAGCCGCGTACCCTTACCGCTAAGGCTCACCGACCGCCTTACGGCTCCGATGGTGATTATTTCACCAAGCCGTCTTTAGACGATATTATTGAGGCTATTTACGAAATGATGAATGATAGTAATCCTGGGAAGTTTCCGGGTTTGTATTAGGCCGCTACAACTTCACCACCTTATTTCTCAAATAGTGATCCGCCAGCACCAAAGCTGCCATTGATTCAACAATAGCTACAGCCCGTGGTACCACACATGGATCATGTCTGCCTTTGCCCTGTACACTCGCCGCATTGCCTGACGAGTCAAGACTTGCTTGATTCTGCATGATAGTAGCCACGGGTTTAAACGCCACACGGAAGGTTATGTCCATTCCGTTTGAAATACCCCCCTGTATTCCGCCCGAAAAATTGGTGAGAGTCTGGAATTTGTTGTCGTCATTTGTTCCTGGCGCTACAAAAAGATCATTGTGCTCAGAACCTTTCATTTCAGAACCTGAGAAACCGGAGCCATAATCGAATCCATGGACGGCATTAATGCTGAGCATCGCTTTCCCCAGATCAGCATGAAGCTTATCAAAAACCGGTTCACCCAATCCCACTGGGCAGTTCCTGATCACGCAGGAAATTTTCCCGCCCACGGTGTCACCGTCTTTCCTGATAGAATCGATCAGCTCAATCATTTGGTTGGCCGTAGCCGGATCCGCGCAGCGGACAATATTGGTTTCTCTTTTCTCTAATAGTTCGCTTAATGAACCGAGGTCGAGGTTTGGTGAATCGATAGTGCCTACAGATGAAACGTGGGCGAAAATCTCTATGCCCGCTTGTTTCAAAAATAATTTAGCAATAGCTCCAGCAGCAACACGAGCTGCAGTTTCCCTCGCCGAAGACCTGCCGCCTCCGCGATGATCGCGATGACCGTATTTGGCGTCGTAAGTATAGTCAGCGTGTGAAGGCCGGTAAGCATCTTTAATATGAGAATAATCCTTTGAGCGCTGGTCCTCGTTGGGAATGACCATAGCAATTGGTGTACCGGTCGTTTTACCTTCAAAGATCCCTGAAAGGATTTTCACAGTATCGCTCTCTTTACGCTGAGTGGTTATTTTCGATTGGCCAGGTTTGCGTTTATCGAGTTCCGATTGAACAAAATCCATATCGACTTCCAGATTTGAGGGACATCCATCAATGATCACCCCAATAGCTTCTCCGTGTGATTCGCCAAAAGTGGTGATGCGGAATAATTGTCCAAATGAGTTACCTGCCATATTAAAAGAATTACGAATTAAAAATTACGAATTACGAATGTCTTGCATACGTACCAATAGAATGCGTTTGAGTTAGTTACTAATCACTAATTACTAACTACTAATCACTAACCACTACCTCATATCCAATACTCTCCAAATCCTTCCAGAAATGCGGATAAGATTTCTCTACTACCAAATGATCTTCAATTTCCATTTCATTCAGTACCAGGGCCAGGGGTGCAAAAGCCATTGCCATTCGGTGGTCATCGTAGGTATTGATGCTGATGGTTTTTTTAAGGTCTCTTCCAGAGCAATCAAGTTTATAAGTTTGGTTTTTCTCAATCAAGTTTACACCGATTTTTGCAAGTTCTACCTGAAGGGCGTTTACACGGTCGGTTTCCTTAATCTTTAAAGTTTCCAGCCCGGTAAAAGTAGCATCATGCCCTAGTGCAGCGCAAACAACAATTACTGTTTGGGCCAGATCAGGACATTCTTTGAAGTCAAAAATCTTCCTCTCCAGTTTCTTAGCTTCTTTTTTAAGGAATACACCTCCGTCCTTAAACTGCGACGTTATCCCAAAATTAGCCATAATCTCTGTGATCTTGCTATCGCCCTGCAAACTATACCCGTTTAAGCCGGGCAAAAACAATTCAGCTTCATCGGCAAGCGCCGCAATGGCATACCAATATGAAGCAGCACTCCAGTCGGGTTCAACACTAATGGTCGATTTACTATAAGGCTGATTGGGGATGCGGATTGTATTTTCGTCCCAACTATACTTAATTCCAGCCTGCGACAACATGGCAAGAGTCATCTCGACATAGGGCTTCGAAGTCAGTTCCCCTTCAATAATCAGCTCCAAACCTTTTTCAAGCAAGGGAGCCGCAAGTAATAACGATGAGATATACTGGCTGCTGATATCACCTTTAATAGAGACTTTTTCAGAGTTCTGATTCAATGGCCCCCGTATTTTCAAGGGAGGATATCCCTCTTTCTCCGTGTATTCAATTTCAGCTCCCAGTTTTCTTAAGGCATCCACAAGTATTCCTATGGGCCGCTGTTTCATCCTTGCGGAACCCGTGAGAATCACCACTCCATCCTGCAACGTATAGTATGCAGTCAAAAACCGCATCGCCGTGCCCGCAGGCCCGATATTTATAAGATTTGAGATTTGAGATTTGAGATTTGAGTTCTTTTCTATCGTTTCTGTTTTCAGTTTTCCACTTTCAGTTCCCTGTTCGTTCGCCTCCGTTTTCAGTTTTCCCCTTTCAGTTTCCTGTTTGGTGTCAGGTTGAAGTATCCCCAACAACGTCACCGTATCCGCCGCTTCCGACACATTCTTGACTGCCACAGCGCCCTTACTCAAAGCCTGCATGATTAGCGCCCGATTACTTTCGCTTTTTGAGCCGGTAAGGTGGATGGTACCCGATAGTTTCTTTTTAGAAGCTGAAATTTTTATGCTTGCTGAATTCATTTTTCTTCAACAACCGGTTTATCGTTCATGATTTCAGTCTGCTTTCGGATAGATTCGCTGTGAATTAGTTCAAGAAATTTTCCTGTAAAGTTAAGATCCAGTTTTAATGCGCTGGCAAAAGCACTACGCTTATTCATGATTTGATCCCAGCGATTTACCTGAAGAATAGTAACTCCGTTATCTCTTTTGTATTCACCGATTTTCTGAACAATCTGCATTCTTTCAGCAATTTTCTGAATGATTTGATCATCAATCTTATCAATGTTCTCTCTCAGGGAAGCTAGTTTATCAGTAAAATCCTTATCTCTGATCTCAGGTTTACGTAAAGTAAGGTGATCCATCAGTTCAGCCAGGGCCGAAGGAGTTAGCTGCTGCTTTGCGTCAGTCCATGCTACAGAAGGGTCCATGTGAGATTCAATCATCAATCCCTGCATGTCCATGTCCAGAGCTTTTTGAGAGATATATGGAATTAATTCCCTGTTACCGCAGATATGGCTTGGATCATTGATGATCGGCAATTCAGGACACAGAGTTTTAAGCTGAATAGCAATTTCCCACATAGGTTCGTTACGGAACGCTGTTTTTTCGAATGAAGAAAACCCCCGGTGTATTGCGCCTAATTTTGTGATCCCAGCATTGTTGATACGCTCCAATGCTCCGATCCACAACTGTAGATCAGGATTAACTGGATTCTTCACCAATACCGGTATGTCAACGCCTTTTAAAGCATCAGCAATTTCCTGAACTGTAAATGGATTAACAGTGGAACGGGCACCAACCCATAAAATATCTACCCCAGCAGCCAGAGCTTCTTCAACGTGTTTCGCCGTTGCCACCTCTACAGCTGTAGGCAATCCTGTTTCCTCTTTCGCGCGTTTCAGCCATTGTAAGCCTATACTTCCAATACCTTCAAACTCGCCCGGACGTGTGCGGGGCTTCCATATACCGGCTCTAAGCACTGAAGCCTTCCCGGTCTTCGCAATTAAATGAGCAGTCGCTATTAATTGATCTTCTGTTTCTGCACTACAAGGCCCCGCTATCAATAATGGCTCGCTTGTTTTTTTAAGCCATGTGTCGATTGGCTGTAGGTTTAAATTAAGTTTCATTTTTAAGTTGTAAGTAGGAAGTTATAAGTAGTAAGTAATAAGTTGTTTATACGTTATCCGTTTGTAAGTTCGTTGATTTAGTGTGTTTTCTCATTCGGGCTAAGGCGCCAGCCATTTGTTTGTCACGCTTCGCTCACAATGACATGTAATTCTTAATTCGTAATTATTTTATACTTTATCATTTTTAGTGTACTCCCCCATTATCGTAAAGTTCACCGTATACTTGAGAACCTTCCGTATGGCCGCATCATAATCAGGCTGGTTTTTCCATTCAATGTCTACATAGAAGTTGTATTCATTTCTTTTACCTAATACCGGCATCGACTGGATCTTGCTGAGATTAATATTGTGATCCGAGAGAATATTCAATACCTGGGCTAATGATCCAACAGAATTCCCAACCTGGAAACTTAGGGAAGCTTTATTATAGGCTACGCTGTCATCGGCCTTATTGGTAAGTATCAGGAAGCGGGTATAATTTTTCTTGTTTGATTCGATCCGACGCTCCATAACTTCCAGACCATACAGTTCAGCCGCTAAATTATTAGCAATGGCCACCGTATCTGTGAGATTTTCCTCGCGTATCTTTTTTGCACAGGCAGCTGTATCCGAGCTTTCAATCACCTGCAAATCAGGGAAGTCATCAAGGAAATCACTGCACTGGCGAATTGCGATAGGGTGGGAGGTGACATACTTAATGTCCTCGAATTTTACTCCTGGCAATGCTAAAAGGTGTAATTGTATAGCCAAATAAACTTCTCCAACTATCGGAAAGTTATACTCACGCAACAATGAGTAATTTGGCAGCAAGCTTCCGGCAATTGAATTTTCGATTGCCATCACAACATAGTCGGCTTGTTTCTGCTTCAAAACATCGCAGGTGCGTTTGAACGATTCGCATTCAATTGTGTCAATATCTTCACCAAAGAACTTGAATGCCGCTTCTTCGTGAAAAGAGGCTCTGGTTCCCTGAATTGCTACACGTTTTTTTTGCATTTTTATGTTCATAAAAAAAGTCCCTGCTGGTGGCAGGGACTTTTTGCTAATTTCTTTATAGATTATTGCATATTCTCCCCGCTATTACTGTGGATAGTAAAAATAAGCGAAGTAATATGTGCTATTGATGTTCATTTTTGTTCTGTGTGACAAATTTACAAAGTTATTTGAGTTTGGCAAGGGGAAAGTGAAAAAAAGTTGAGGTCTGAGGTCTGAGGTCTGAGGTCTGAGGTCTGAGGTCTGAGGAATGGCTAGGTAAGTTAGAGTTTCTTTTTTATTATTTGGAAAGCAAGTGTAGTGTTGCTTCGGTTTATGCAGTCGCGTGCTCTGCAGTAGTTTTGCCATGAAAAGCCAGGTAACATATAAAATATGTTACGGCAAAAGCTACTGCTGCCGCCCGCGTTTATTTTACTCAGGTTTGCATCATTGGGGTGAGGTTTTCGATGGTGTGAATTTCCTTGATTCCGGCGAAGGCCGGAATCTCCTCCTTACACCTCCCTGCCTGAAAGCTTGTCATTCCACGAAAGCTGGAACCTCACCTCCTAATTCGAAGCCTGCCAGCGAAACTGGAACCTCACAGCTTTATCAACTTAGGCGTGCGTATCACATAGAAATATAATAATCGAGACTTTCGAAAATTTCTTCCTCTGTACAATACAAATCAAACCCACATTTCCCAATCTCACTCAGCAAAGAGAAGTTAATCTGTCCGCCATTATTTTTCTTGTCATTTTTCATGATCTCCAGAAGAGCAGGGTAGTTTTCTTTCCTAAGATTATAGCTGGGGTATACTGCTTTGATAGCTTCAACTGTTTCTTCCAGTTCTGCCTGCCTGAGGCCGTTTTTCTTTGATGAGAGATATGCTTCACATATAAAACCAATTGCAATGGCTTCGCCATGGAGAAGAGGTTTCCTGTCGTGGCTTAAAGAATAGCTTTCAACAGCATGGCCGATGGTGTGACCGAAATTAAGAATCTTACGAAGACTTTTCTCGAAAGGATCTTCTTTTACGACTTCATTTTTAATTTCGACAGACCGATAGATAATTTCGTCGGTCAAACCGATAGGGCCAGCCATTTTTACCGTATTGAAGAGCGAGCGGTCGTAGATTAACCCGTGTTTAAGAACCTCAGCAAATCCGGAGCGGATCTCACGTTCTTCAAGCGTTTTAAGAAATCGGGTATTTATAAAAACAGCTTTAGGCTGGGTAAAAGTTCCGATTATGTTTTTTACATTATCCATATCGATGCCGGTTTTCCCGCCTACAGAGGCATCCACCTGCGATAATAATGTTGTAGGTACCTGAACGAAATCAATCCCTCTTTTAAAGGTTGAAGCGGCAAATCCTCCCATATCTGTGATAACGCCGCCACCGAGGTTGATGAGCAGGCTGTTCCTCTCAGCACCAAAATCCAGAAGCATCCGCCAGATCCCGATACAGAAATCAATATTCTTATTTTCTTCGCCCGGTGTAATTTCAATCAGGTCGTAATCAATGTCTTTTAATGCCTCCTGTACAGCCGGCAAACAATGGATTTCCGTATTGCTGTCGACGAGGATAAAAACTTTGCTGTATTTACTTTCGAGAATAAATTTATGGAGCTCCTGAAGACTGTTTTCAAAAAAGATCGGGTAACTGATGCTTTGAATTGGGATCATTGTACATGGATTTTTGTGCCATTGAATTCAACGATGTCGCCGCGCCGGACTTTAAGCCTTTTGCGTAAATCCACCTCACCATTGCATTTCACCAGGCCATCAAGGACAACCATCTGAGCTTCTCCGCCGCTGGCCACAAGGTTTGTCGCCTTAAGGAGTGCAATAAGCTGTATAAACTCCCCCTCTAATTTAAATTCAAGCATATTGCAAACTTACGGAATAGGAGCAAAGAACAAAGAACAAAGAACAAAGACGGGAAACGTACCCAGCGGATTAATGTTAACCTCATGACTCTTAGGAGTTGAAAGCCTTCTTTCTATGCGCTTTGTGGACATCTTTTTTCCTTGCTCTTTGTTCCTTTAGTCTTGATTCTTGGCTCTCCTTATGCTACCTTTGCCCCATGCACAACCCTGATGCTAACCAATTGAAGCCTGTCCAGAAGGCCCTTGATTTTAATAATACCGAAATAGCCTTCAGAGGGAGTTCCGACTCCGATCTGGAGCGCGCCTATTGGCTATTTAAGATAATCAGCGTTCGATTTCTTGCGAAAGTTGGCCCGCCCTTAACAAGATTTGCTATGGCCATTGGCCTTCCGGTGAAGCTGTTAATCAAGCCGACCATATTTGAGCATTTCTGTGGCGGGGAAACGATAGAGGAATGTGAAGGCACTGTAAGCAAGTTAGCAAGCGGCAATGTGGGTTCGATCCTGGATTATTCTGTGGAAGGGGAGGAGGAAGAAAAGGTTTTTGATGAAACCTGTGCGGAGATTATGCGGACAATTAAGCGTGCGGATGGCGATAAGCGGATCCCGCTAACGGTTTTCAAAGTCACCGGTTTGGGCAGGTTTGAGCTGATCGCCAAGAGAGATGCGAAAGAGCCATTGAACGAAGAGGAGATCGCTGAATTCCAACGGGTATCATCCCGAATCAATCTTATCTGCGCTTTAGCCCACGAGAGAACAGTTCGGGTGATGATCGATGCCGAAGAAAGCTGGATCCAGGACAGTATTGATCAGCTGGCATTGGAAATGATGAGGCGATATAATCAGAACAGCCCGATAGTATATAATACCTACCAGCTTTACAGGACTAATGTGCTGGAATGTCTCCGACAAGACACTAAGCTCGCATTTACAGAGGGGTTTATACTAGGCGCCAAACTGGTCCGGGGTGCTTATATGGAAAAGGAACGAAAGAGAGCAGAGGAAAAGGGCTACCCTTCACCAATAAATGCAAGCAAAGAGGATACGGATAGAGACTATGATGACGCCTTACGCTTCTGTATCAATCATCTGAATACGATTGCCTTTGTGGCGGGGACACATAATCAGGAAAGCTGCCAGCTTCTCGCGCAATTATTAGACGGAAAACAAATCAAACACGACCACGATCACATTTATTTCTCCCAGCTTTTAGGAATGAGTGATAATCTCAGTTTTAATCTTGCAGCATCGGGATACAATGTTGCTAAATATGTGCCTTATGGGCCGATTAAAGCTGTAATGCCTTATTTGTTTCGCAGGGCTGAGGAAAATACTTCGGTAGCGGGGCAGATGGGTCGAGAATTGAAATTGATAGTGAAAGAGAAGAAGAGGCGGAAAATGTTTTGAGGTCCCTCACTGTGCTCGGGATGAAGAAGGTCCTGTTGTAAGCGGAGGGAAAGATTTCTCCTCACGGAACGGTCGGATTAAATGATTTTACCGTACGTCGCTCGTCGAAATGGTTTTACATCTCATGCAAGCAATAGAACGTTAAACGGTGCATATTTCGACGAGCGAATGTATATTTATCGTTAACGAGCCTTATGCCGTGAGGAGAAATCTCCTTTCCCATACGATCGATCGATCGTCATCCCGAGCACAGCGAGGCACCTCGAAACAATAAGTTTTGATACTCTACTTGATACTATTCAGGTACGGGCGTATCCAATTTCCTCAACAAATCATCCGCGTCATCATCAGCATACATCCCGTATCCATTAATAAGCGTTCCCTTCACATCGTGATGGAGCGATTTGATGGCATACAAAACGGAGTTGTCGCCCGGATCGCTTGCGCCTTCAAAACGATATACTTTAACTATTTCAAATTCTCTTGGACTCAGAGTGATATCACCACTCTTAAGCTCGTTATTGTGGATGTTGAAATCATGAGTGAATCCCTCTTCTTTCAACTTGTTTAATGTTCCCACAAGTGTTGGC
>NZ_JBASJU010000129.1:0-1743 GCF_049655485.1 Daejeonella sp. | reverse complement strand
GTACGAACAACAGGCAGGCCGGCTGTGAAGTTTACACCATTATGAAATGCGATCTGTTTGAAAGGTATCAGGCCCTGGTCATGGTACATAGCAAGGACCCCATCGAATTGTGAATAGGTATGGGCTGCAAAAAATCCATCGGCGGCATAAGGGCCGAATGCAAAAATGCCTTTTGCATTTGCTTCAGCTATTGCTGGAATAATCACTTCAAGTTCTTCTTTCCCGATCAAGCCGTTATCACCGGCATGAGGGTTCAATCCGAGTACAGCAATTCGCGGTTTTTGAATCCAGAAGTCTTTTTTCAAGCTCTCGCTCATCAGACTGAGTTTCGAAACGATCTTTTGTGTGGTGATTTTTTCCGCTACTTCATTGACAGGGATGTGACCTGTTACCACGCCAACGCGTATATCTTCACTCACTAAAAACATCAGAGAATCTGCGGCGTTCGTTTTAGCCTGTATATATTCAGTGTGTCCCGCAAATTGAAAGCTGTCGCTTTGGATATTATGTTTATTAATCGGGGCGGTGACGAGGGCATCGGTATTTCCGGCAATCAGATCATCAAGCGCTCTTTCAAGTGAGATGAATGCGTATTTGCCCCCAGTTTCTGTGGTCAAGCCCAGTTCGATCCTTACGTCCTCTTCCCAGCAATTGATCATGTTCGCGCGCTTATTCTGAGCCTGGGAAGCGCTATTAATAACATTGAAATTAAACTCATTAACATCCATAGTCTTGCGATGAAACGAGGCAACTTTTGTATGTCCATAAACAATCGGAGTGCAATATTCAAGGATACGATTGTCCATTAAGGTCTTAATGATCACTTCCAGCCCAATGCCGTTTACGTCGCCAATTGATATTCCGATTTTTATTTTTTCGCCCATGCCGATCTATACAATGTTGCCGCAAATTAAGGACTTTAATCGCATTCTGCAATTAGTTATAAGTTTTAGGTTATAAGTTATAAGTAACTAAACGCTGTGCAAAAACTTAGCACTTATAAATACAACCTACAACTCCTTCGAAGATTATTCAGTTAACCAAGACCTACAAATTCAAAATCCGTAGTTTTGCAACAAACCAACTCCCATGAGCTTAGTTAAAGCAAAAAAACATCTCGGACAACATTTTCTGACCGACAAGAATATTGCTGAGAAAATCGTGAACAGTCTAAAATCAGCGGACAGCTACCCGTATCTTCTGGAGGTAGGCCCGGGGATGGGTATTCTATCCGACTACCTGCTGAGCAAAGATGAACCTCAGGTTTATTTAATTGACATCGACACCGAATCTTATGCTTTTTTAGATAAGAAATATCCTGCTCTAGGCGAACGATTGATAAACGGGGATTTCCTCGCACTTGATTTTAAGGATGTTTTTTCCGGCAAGCTGGGTATAATCGGGAACTTCCCGTATAATATCTCGTCGCAGATTCTTTTTAAAGTTCTGGAGAACCGTGATCAGGTGGTTGAACTCGTGGGTATGTTCCAAAAGGAGGTGGCTCAACGATGTGCAGAGAAGCCTGGAAGCAAGGAATATGGCATCCTGAGTGTGTTTTTACAAGCATACTATCATGTAGAATACCTATTTTCAGTAAAGCCCGGAGTGTTTAACCCGCCGCCAAAAGTTACATCTGCTGTGATAAGGCTTACCCGAAATGAAGTTGTAAAGCTTGATTGCGATGAAAACCTATTTTGGAAGGTAGTTAAAGCAGGATTCAACCAACGAAGGAAGACCTTACGC
>NZ_JBASJU010000128.1:0-3467 GCF_049655485.1 Daejeonella sp. | reverse complement strand
AGATGAAAAGTTAGGATACTGATGCTTGACACTCAATACTATCTTCCTATTTATTTTCAAATTCCTTTTAACTAATTAGAATATTTTCTATATTTGCACCTCTTAAAAAGTATTGAAGATGAAAGCTGAATTGCATCCCAAAAATTATAGATTAGTAGTGTTCAAGGACATGTCTAACGAATATTCTTTCTTAACTAAATCCTGCATTGATACGAAAGAAAGCATCAAATGGGAAGATGGTAATGAATATCCACTTGTAAAATTAGAGATATCACACACTTCTCACCCGTTTTACACTGGTAAAATGAAACTGGTTGATACTGCAGGACGTATCGATAAGTTCCGTTCACGTTACGAAAAGAAATAATAATATTTTTAATATTATATAAAAGTCCCGTCCAATTAGGCCGGGACTTTTTTTATTTTTGTCCATGACTGTAATTTTATTCGACGACCAGTTTCGCAATAATCTTCTGCCTATAAGCTATACCAGGCCGGTATCTGAGATTAGGGTGGGCATTCTGACTATAGCTGAAAAATGGGCACACCATTTTAAAACAAAGCCTTACTATCAGACCGAAGAATATTTACAGGATAAATACCCTTACCACTCAGGTGAATCTAATCTATTGATTAATGGTTCAGTTTGCCCTGATGAAGAGTTAAAGGAAGCAATTGACCGTCTCGGTGAGGGGGACGCACTTGTCGCGGGTGAAATTCTTATTGCTGTAAAATTAAACGAACATGGCGCAAAAGAATTTGATCTGGAACATATCGACCGATTTAAAAAACACGAACTTTCAGGTCCGCTTATAAAAATGTCTTTCCCTGAAGATATTTTCCGTTACAACGGGCAGGAAATATCAAAGGACTATAAGGTTTTGACGGAAGGCCGAACATCGGCAGCTATAAGTACTACTAACACAGTTTTAGGAGATAATATTTTTCTTGAAGAAGGTGCAAATGCTGAATGCGCAACATTCAATACCACTCAGGGACCGATATATCTCGGAAAAAACACCCAGGTATGGGAGGGTTCACATATCCGGGGAGCTTTTGCTCTCTGCGAAGAGTCAATTGTAAAAATGGGCGCTAAAATATATGGCATGACCACGATAGGCCCCTATTCGAAAGCCGCCGGTGAAATAAATAATGCTGTAATATTTGGCAATTCCGCAAAAGGACATGAAGGTTACCTGGGCAATTCAGTGATTGGGGAATGGTGTAATATTGGTGCCGACAGCAATAATTCGAACATGAAGAATAATTACGCTGAAGTTCGGCTATGGGATTACCAAAAGGAAAGTTTTCGGAAAACGGGAATGCAGTTCTGCGGTTTAATCATGGCTGATCATTCCAAATGCGGCATCAATACCATGTTTAATACGGGTACTGTTGTAGGGGTTGGTGCAAATATTTTCGGTGCAGGGTTTCCGCGAAATTTCATACCAGACTTTTCATGGGGCGGAAGCCATGGCTTTGAAACGTACAGTCTTAAAAAGATGTTTGAAACCGCCGAGCGCGTTTACGAACGCAAGAAGGAAGTATTTGGTGAGATCGACAAGAAAATACTAACTAAAGTTTTTGAACTCAGCGAAAAATATAGACGGTTTTAGGGAATGGAAAGTCCAACAACCAACAACCAACAACCAACAACCAACAACTAACAACTAACAACTAACAAAATCTGATTTATATTAATCATAAATATATGAGAAAAAACATCGTTGCCGGAAACTGGAAAATGAATTTAGACCATGCGGCTGGACTGCAGCTTTTCGCAGAAATTGTCAACCTGGTAAAAGTTGATGTAAATGGAAACCAGGAAGTGGTGGTTTGTCCGCCCTTCATTCACCTCAGCAGTTTAGCAGAACTTGTAAAATCTAACTCCACAGTTTCTATTGGAGCACAAAATTGTCACCATGCTGATTCAGGTGCCTATACCGGTGAAATCTCCGCTGCGATGATAAAATCAACCGGAGCAGAATATGTGATCATCGGACATTCTGAAAGGAGAGCATTTTTTGCTGAAGATGATTTATTGCTTGCACAAAAATTAGATATAGTATTAAAAAATGGCCTTACTCCAATTTTCTGTATTGGAGAAACCCTGGAGCAGCGTAATGCAGGGACTCATTTTGATGTCATTGAAAACCAGTTAAAAGAGGCCGCATTTCATTTGGAGGAGAACCAGTTTAAAAATTTGGTCCTTGCCTATGAGCCGGTGTGGGCGATTGGAACAGGATTGACTGCAACACCAGAACAAGCCCAGGAAGTACATGCATTTATCCGTTCAAAAGTAGGCAGCCAATACAGTATACAGCTTGCTAATGACCTGACAATCCTTTACGGAGGTAGTTGTAACCCTAAAAATGCCGCAGAATTATTCGGCCAGGAAGATATTGACGGCGGCCTGATTGGGGGCGCATCATTGAAGGCCAGGGATTTTGTAGATATAATAAAAGTGTTTAATTCTTAGCCCTTACCCTTACCAGCCTGATTATGAACTATAAGGAATATCACTTTACACTCCATGGGACTGAAGATTTTCAACAGGATCTGCTAATCAATTCGTTGTCGGAAATTGGATTTGATACATTCCAGGATGTTGAAGGGGGGTTTAAAGCCTATATTCCTGAAATAAACGTTATCGAACAGCAGCTTAACGAAATTGCAGCTCAATACTCAGAAATGTTCACGTTTGATTTCGAAGCTAAAACTATCCCTCACCAGAACTGGAATGAAGTTTGGGAGAGCAATTTTGAACCTTTAAGGATCAATAAACTTTGTTATGTACGGGCAACGTTTCATGAAGCGCATCCAGAGTATGCGTATGAAATAGTTATCGATCCAAAAATGGCATTCGGTACAGGCCATCATCAAACTACCGCACTGATGATGCAAATGATGATGGAGACGGATTTTAATAACAAAGTAGTTCTTGATATGGGTTGCGGTACCGGCATTCTGGCAATTCTTGCTTCCAGGCTGGGTGCTTCAGAAATTACTGCGATCGACTACGACCATATCTGCTTTGAAAGCACCATTGAAAATTCGAATCTAAATAATGTAAAAAATATCCTTCCTCTTTGCGGATCTAAAGAGGCCATCCCGGGTAAGAAATTCGACATCATACTTGCTAATATAAATCGCAATATACTTCTAGATCAAATTGAACGCTATGCTGAGGTATTGGCAACTGACGGGATTATCTTTTTTAGCGGTTTCTATGAAAACCCCGACCTCAATATAATTTCGGAAAAATGCAGCGCATCCGGATTACAATACCTTTCTCATCTTACCGAAGACAAATGGGCAGCTGCTAAGTTTCGTAAGATGTCTTAAGTGCAGGGCAATTGTATATAATACTAGACGAAAAATTAATTCGTTTTAGACAAATTTTGTACACTAAAAACTGATAAATGTTTTTCACCAAGACTTTTATGAACACCATTGTATTATTTTAA
>NZ_JBASJU010000127.1:0-31454 GCF_049655485.1 Daejeonella sp. | reverse complement strand
GCAAAGAGGTTTATGAGAGCCCTTGAAGATAATCTTGAAAAATTCGAAGCAATCAACGGTAGGATAAAGATCAACGAAGATCCACCGGCATTCCCAATGAATTTTGGCGGCCCCCCTGCACAAGCCTAGATGAAAAGACATTTGAATAAACTGGTATTTGGTAATCAGACAGTAAAAACGCATGATCAATGGCCGCATATACCTCATTTCGAAAGGATTAAAGACGTTTGGCACAACTCTAATTACAACGATTTTGGAATAGAGCGGGCGTTTAGGTTATTTCTGGTTGTTTCGAAAGTGTTTTTTCCCGGGGTGTATTTGGATTACGTTGACAGGAAATCTTCTTATCATCATAGGAAAATCAGAGGTGAATTTTATGTGATCTTTAAAACTGCGATGCCCTTTGTAATGCTTTATTTCGGCTTATGGGATCACACGTGGCTTTTCATCTTAAATATATATCTCCTTGTAGAAACTTATCTGTATATATTCAATAAGATATTTCTTCCGGAACACAATATTGGCATAAACCATAATAGATCTCTGATACTATTGTTTTTTAATTTCGTTGAAGTAATTGGATCGTATGCAGTAATTTATGCCGCCGGAGACTATTTAAACCAGCCTGTTAAGAATATAATCGACGCTTTATACTTTAGTTTAATAACTGGCGCAACCGTGGGGTACGGAGAAATTCATCCCATAAATGCTGACGGTAAATTAGTTGTAATTACCCAGTTGGTGAGCACCTTGTCTTTTTTGATTTTATTTTTTAATTTTTTCGCTCCCCGTGCTCATGATCGTGGAGTCGGGAATTCAAATAATTAATAATATTTTCAAATTCGTCGGGTTTAAACCAAGTGACGTCACCAGATTTTTTAAACCAGGTTAACTGCCTTTTTGCAAATCTCCTGGTGTTTTGCTTGATCATTTGGACTGCTTCTTCTAAACTAGAGTCACCGTCGAAATATTTGAACAGTTCCGAATACCCAACGGTATTTAGGGGATTAAGGTGACGGTGCAATTGCAAACCTTCCACTTCCTGAACCAGTCCATTAGCTATCATCAAATCCACCCGTGCATTAATGTTTGTGTACAAAGTTTCCCTGTCTGTATTTAGGCCGATCTGGATAATATTAAATGGGCGCTTTTTTATAGCCTTTCGGCGATATTCAGAAAAGGGTTTTCCGCTGGTTTCATAAACTTCTATCGCCCTTATAAGCCTTTGAGGATTATTAATATCTGCTTCTTTATAGTATTCCGGATCAATAGTCTTCAATCGCTCCTGAAGTGCGGAAATACCTCTTTGTTTAAATAATTCATTTAACTTTTCCCTGGTTTCTACAGAGGCTGTTGGGATTTCGTCGAAACCATTCACGATGGCATTTATAAACAAGCCCGATCCTCCTACAAGAACTACGATATCGTGTAAAATAAACAGTCGTTCAATAAGTATCAGGGCCTCTCGTTCATAATCTCCAACGCTATAGTTGTCGTTTATAGAGAGGGAATTTATGAAATGATGCGGAACCGTATTAAACTCTTCTTCCGATGGTTTGGCAGTACCAATTTCCATCTCACGATAGAACTGTCTGGAATCAGCGGAAATTATTTCTGTTTGATAATATAGGGCTAATTGAATAGCTAAGCTGGTTTTTCCAATGGCTGTCGGTCCTGCAACTACTATCAGCGTTTTAGCCATTAAAGTATGTCAGGTGCTTAGTAATCATCTTTCTGAAGGTCATCAGCATCGTACCCTTCATTGTCGGAAAACTCATCCATAAACTCGTCCTTTTCATCTTCTTCCTCTTCCACAACGATCTCCTGATCAGTATTGATTCCCATATCACTCATTTGTTCCAGTTCATCAGTATCTTCTGGCTGAAATTCTTCTTCATTGAGGAAATCAAAATCATCAGAAACAATTGCAGCAACTGGTGGGATGATACCTGTACCTGGGATTTTCGGTGCTTCGCCCAAAGACCTTGCTACGTTTGGATAGCTTTTACCCGGTTCCTCATTAAGCATAATTTTAATCAGCTCAACATGGAAATCGAACGGCCTGTCGAAGTTATAGATATAGTAAAACTTTTGATGAGGGTCATCTATGAAACTGCTTAGCCTGGAGTTTTCCATTAATGCAACTCCATTATTTATTTTTCTCTGATTTGGCAGATAGGCAATTTCTTCGTTTTTAATCCATTGATCATTACTTACATAGAATGACGAAGATGCTTCAATCTTATATCCGGTCGACTTATGTATCGCCGTGTGAAGGTCCTCAAAAGTCTGGTTGGATTTGATATCTATATCACGTTCTACATCATCATAATCTTCGAAAGACACCTTAAATCTATATACTGCCATTACTATCTATTAATTTGTCTACAAAAATACTATTTGGTAAGTCATTATGGATTTAGTTTTAAATATTCAGGAATTTATTTCTACCGGGACTAATCCAATTTCTTTGCCTTTTTCTAACATAAAAACAAGGGCTTCCTCACGTGAATTTTTTATTTCACCCTCAAGGATGGCCTCTCTTATCTGATTTTTTATTATACCAACTTCCTTTCCAGCCCTCAAATTGAATGCCAGCATGATATCTTCACCGCTGACAGGAGGTTGCCAGTTACGTATCTGATCACTTTCTTCAACTTCTTTCAGCCGTTTTTGAACCAATTCGAAATTTCTCCGGTATTTTTTAACCTTATACTCGTTTTTAGTGGTTACGTCCGCATTACACAAGAGCATCAGGCTATCGATCTCTTCGCCAGCTTCAAATAATAATCTCCTAACTGCCGAATCAGTAACAACATCCTGCGCCAGAACGATTGGACGTAAATGAAGTTGTACGAGTTTTTGCACGATTTTCATTTTCTCGTTGAGAGGTAGTTTCAGCTGCGCGAAAATTTTAGGCACCATACGGGCACCTCTGTCCTCGTGGCCATGAAACGTCCAACCATGGCCCGGTTCAAATCTCTTTGTAGCGGGTTTAGCGATATCATGCAATATCGCTGCCCATCTCAACCATAAATCATCGGTGTTTTCTGCAAGGTTATCCAATACTTGCAGGGTATGATAGAAATTGTCCTTATGCGCTTTGCCATCAATAACATCCACACCATGGAGGTCGGCCATTTGTGGAAATATCTCCCTTAATAATCCTGTGTTAAATAGCTGTTTGAAACCTTCTGATGGTTTCGGCGATAAAATGATTTTATTGAGTTCATCTGTAACCCTCTCCATGGAAACGATTTTTATTCGCTCACGATTTAACCTTATAGCTTGCAATGCTGTTTCATCGATACTAAAACCTAGCTGGGAAGCGAATCTTATCGCTCTAAGCATTCTAAGGGGGTCATCAGAAAAGGTTATTTCCGGATTTAGGGGGGTTCTTATCAAACGGTTTTCAAGGTCATTGATGCCACCGAAGGGATCGAGCAAAGTCCCAAAGTCTGATTGGTTAAGGCTTAAAGCCATAGCATTTATTGTAAAATCTCGCCGCTTTTGGTCATCATCGAGGGTCCCATCTTCAACAATTGGTTTTCTTGATTCCGTCCGATAGGATTCTTTCCGTGCACCTACAAATTCAATTTCGAGATCGCCATGGCGAAGCATAGCAGTTCCAAAGTTTTTGAACACAGCCACCTTTGTGTGTAGTAGTTTCCCGGCAGCTTCAGCAAATTTTATCCCGTTACCAATTATCAGTATATCTATATCTTTTGAAGGTCTTTGTAGAAAGATATCCCTGACGAAACCCCCGATCACGTAAATTTGATCATTTGTGTCCTCTGCAAGTTCGCTGAGTTTTTTAAATATGGGATTATGTAAGTATTCTTTCATATCAATTCGAACCTTACGATGAAGGGGGACCGGTCATTCATAATGCAAATATCGTCAAAGGACAACAATTATCGGGATTTCAATTTCCTTATTTCCTGATGAAGGAAAACTTGCCACCTGGTTCAAGCTTCATGATAGTCGACGGCTTTGAATTAGAAACCACATTCTGTTCCCAGTTAACGACGTAGTCAACACCATTTTTTATTTCATCACTAATGTCGATAAAACTTACAGGGGAAGGCTCCCCGCTTAAGTTTGCCGAGGTTGATATTATCGGTTTTCGGAATCGCTGGAGAAGCTGGCTGCAGAATTCATGTTTTACGATCCGGATTCCAATGCTGCCATCTGTGGCTACTGCATTGGCAGCCAGGTTTTTTGCTCCTGAATAGATAATAGTCAACGGATTCTCAGCGAACTCTATAAGGTCATATGCAATTTCAGGAACTTCTTTTATATAGCTCTGTAGCTTATTGTCGGAGTCAAGTAAAACAATAAGGCTTTTCTCTGCTGACCGGCCTTTTAAATTAAATACCTTGTCTACGGCTTCTGCATTAGTTGCATCGCAACCAATCCCCCAGATCGTATCTGTTGGGTAAAGGATCAATCCCCCGTCTTTTAAAACCTCCAGGGCTTTGTTTACTTCATCTTTTAGCATTGTTGATTACATTTTGGTAAAGCTGCGTGAGCTGTCCTGAAATTCTTTTACTATCAAATTTATTTAAATACTCTCGACCGGCGCTCACCATTTTTATCCTTTTTTCATCGTTATCGAGAACGTTTTTGATTTGATCGGCCATTTCTAACTCGTCATCCGGATCAACATATATACTTTCCGGCCCACCTGCTTCTTCCAGGCAGGAGCCTTTTGCAGCGATGACCGGAACACCGGAATGCAGAGCTTCAACGACGGGAATTCCAAAGCCCTCAAATCGCGAAGGATAAATGAACAATTCCGCCTGTTGATAGATAGCGGGCAGATCCAGATAAGCTACATTCTGGAGCAAATGCACCCGTTCGTGCAGCTTGTTCTCTTTAATGAATTGTCTAACCTTCTGGCTGTAACTGGTCTCTCTTCCAACTACTACAAGATGAATATCTGGAACTTCTAATAGCGCTTTAACAATAAGCATTAGATTCTTACGCTCTTCTATCGTCCCAACGTTTAAGATATATTTATCAGGAAGTGTATATCTCTCTTTGATTTCAGCATTTACTGAAGAAGCAACACTCTGATGAAACATGGGATCGCAATCCTGATATATCACTTCAATACTCTCTTCGCTTACACCAAGAAATTGAATAAGATCATTCTTGGTTTGCTCGCTAATGGCGATAATTTTGTCGGCTTTTTGAGCAGCATGCCGGAACTTTAACTTATATATCGCTCTGTCTATAAACGAATAATATTGTGGATAACGGATAAAAATCAGATCATGAATACTTACTACAGAGGGAATGCCCGCCGATTTCAGACCAAAAGGAATCTCATTGCTGAGTCCGTGAAACAAGTCGATCTTGTCGCGAATTAAATCATTAACGACACTTTTACTCCGCCAATATGATTTAAAAAGTTGATTACCCGGATATTTGTAAACAACATCCTTAATTGCCATCCCGCTTGATGGGTTTTTGAGAGTGTAAACCAAATATTTATTCTCCGGATATAAAATTGTCAGCAAGCGAATCAGGTACCGGCTATAGTTACCTAAGCCCGTAAGATTCTGAGTTGCACGCTTACCGTCAAAACCAATATTCATTATACATGATAATAAATTTAAAAGGCTGGAAATTATTCCAACCTTTTAAATTCCCGGTGTCAATGAAAGATTATACCGCTACGTTATTCTCTCTCAATGCATCATTAAGTGAGGTCTTTTTATCAGTAGATTCTTTTCTTTGTCCAATAATCAATGCGCAAGGCACCTGAAACTCTCCCGCTGGAAATTTTTTCGCGTACGAACCTGGAATAACTACAGATCGCGCTGGAACAATTCCTTTATATTCTACTGGTTCATCTCCAGTTACATCGATGATTTTAGTTGATGCTGTCAAGACAACATTAGCACCAAGGACTGCCTCTTTTTCAACATGCACGCCCTCGACAACTATTGCACGGGAACCAATGAAGCAATTGTCTTCAATGATCACAGGGGAGGCCTGAACTGGTTCCAATACTCCGCCGATTCCAACTCCTCCACTTAAGTGCACATGTTTTCCTATTTGTGCGCATGAGCCCACAGTTGCCCATGTATCTACCATAGTGCCTTCATCGACATACGCTCCGATATTCACATAAGAGGGCATCATAATAACCCCTTTTGCCAGGTATGCACCATACCTTGCAATTCCATGTGGGACAACTCTAACACCTGTAGCTTTATAATCGGTTTTGAGTTTCATTTTGTCATGAAATACAAAAGGCCCGACTTCTATTTCTTTCATCTCCCGAATGGGAAAGTAAAGGATTACGGCTTTTTTAATCCAGTCGTGAACATGCCAGCGGGTTCCGATTTGTTCAGCAACACGTAATTCTCCTTTATCGAGATGCAAAATAACTCGTTCAATTGCATCTCTGTATTCTTTGAAAGTGATTAGCGTGCGGTCGTCCCAGGCTGTTTCTATAAGTTTTTTCAGTTCGGTAGTCATACAGTAATTTTGAGCCAAATTAAGGGAATTTTCTGGCAAATGATGGAACGTTATGTAAATTTGCTTCCATGGCTGAAAATGAGAAACTGCGCTTAGACAAATATTTATGGGCAATTCGTGCGTTCAAAACCCGTAGCATTTCCACCGAAGCTTGTAAAGCGGGACGTATAAAGATGAACGGTCAGAACCTAAAACCTTCTCACATTGTTAAAGTTGGTGAGGAATTTACAGTCCAAAAAGGCCCGGATAAAAAAATTATAAAAGTTACCGGCCTTCTGGAGAGGAGGGTTGATGCAAAAACTGCTGTTACATTCTATGTGGATTTAACTCCTGTGGAAGATACGGTTGCATATAAATCGATGTTCCATACTCCAAATCTAAGCCGTGACAGGGGAGCAGGCCGGCCTACCAAAAAGGATAGACGAGAGATTGACGACCTTCAGGAGGGATGGTTTGACTAATAATTAATCTTCATATCTGATTGGTCCCATAAGCGGAATGCTACCTGTGCTTCCTCTCTCATGATCTGTTCGATCTTTAATTTTCGCCTATTCATTGGCAACGCAATCTCGTCGTAAATGAATTGATCATCGAACCCAATTGAATTCGCATCCTGTTTGGTGTTCGCATAATAGACCTTGTCGATGTGAGCCCAGTAGATAGCACTCAGGCACATAGGGCAAGGTTCGCAGCTTGTATAAATCACACAGCCGGCGAGATCGAATGTTTTTAGTTTTTTACAGGCCAACCTAATGGCTGATACTTCAGCATGAGCCGTTGGATCAAATGTCGTCGTTACTTTATTCGCACTTTTGGAAATCATTTTGCCGTCTTTAACCACTACCGCACCAAAGGGTCCACCCAAAGCTTTACTAACATTCCCTTGGGATAAAAGAATTGCCAACCGCATAAACTTTTCATGTTCTGTGTTCTGCATATTTTGTTTAATTATAATCCGGAAATTGTAAAAATAAAAAACCCCGGTCGTCCCGGGGTTATATATCTTCGGATGTTATGAAAAACTACTTCTTGTCTTTTTTATAAGCGTCATTCAAACCAACTAATACCTCTTTGGTTACATCCAGGCTTTCATCAGCAAATAATACGGTCGGATTGGATTTCGAATAAGTTAAAACCATCTTATATCCTTTGGTTTTCGCGTAACCCTTCAAGAATTCAGATACTTTATTGTATAATTTTTCATTCTCAACGGCTTCTTCATTAGCCAAAGCGTTTCCGGCATTCTGATTGTAAGCAGCCAGTTCCTGTTGTTTCCTTGCAAGGCGTTCTTCAGTACTTGCACGCTGATCAGCACTTAAGTTAGCAGCGTTCTGCTGATATTGAGCTACCTCTTTTTGGAAAGCTGTCCCTTTCGCCGTTAAATCAGACTGCGCTTTCTTTGACTTATCCAGGAAAACGTTCTTAACATCTTTAAAATATTCGTAATTGTTCAGCAATGAGTCTGAATTTACGTAAACGATGGCTTCGGATTTTACGGTTGTCGATGTAGTGGTTGAGGTGGTGTTTTTAGGTTGTTCTTTTCCACAGGATATTAATGCTGTTGCAATCACTACTCCGGCTGCCACATTACTTAAGTTTGCCAATATTTTCTTCATGTTTTTTTATAAAAATTTAAGCAAATATAATCTTTCAATCCAAGTATCCCAACCATTTAATTTGACTAGATTTTGTAGGGTGGAAAACCGACCTATATTTATCCACAAAGTTGGATTTACCCTCTATAATCGTTATTTTTGATACTTGTTGTTATTATAAAATATGAGCGAAGAAACAGTAGATAAATCTAATTATTCAGCCGATAATATACAGGTTTTAGAAGGCCTGGAGGCGGTTAGAAAACGCCCCTCCATGTATATAGGCGATACAGGCTTTAAGGGGTTGCATCACCTGGTTTATGAGGTGGTTGATAATTCCATCGATGAGGCTCTCGCCGGGTACTGTACTGATATTAAAGTGATTATTCACAAAGGTAATTCTGTTACTGTAGAGGATAACGGCCGGGGTATCCCAACAGCAATGCATACCAAGGAAAAGAGGTCTGCATTAGAAGTCGTTATGACCGTTCTGCATGCTGGCGGAAAGTTCGATAAGGATACATATAAAGTTTCTGGAGGCCTACATGGTGTGGGTGTGAGTTGTGTTAATGCGCTGTCTAAACCATTGAAAGTAGTGGTTCATCGCGAGGGTAAGATTTTCACTCAGGAATATGAGTGTGGAAAACCCCTGTTTGATGTTAAGGTCATTGGAGAAAGCGATAAAACCGGAACAACGGTTACCTTCCTCCCGGATCCGGAGATATTTACTTTTACAACGGAGTATAAGTTTGATACGCTGGCTGCCCGTTTGCGTGAACTAGCTTATTTAAATAAAGGTATTCGTTTATCGCTAACAGATGAGCGTGAAGTTCTGGAAGATGGATCACTGCTTAAAGAAGAATTCTATTCAGAAGGCGGATTAAAGGAATTTGTGAAATATCTTGACGGGATGAGGACTTCTATTATTCCCGAGCCAATTTATGTAGAAGGCATTAAGCAGGGAATTCCCGTCGAACTTGCGCTTCAATATAATGATACCTATACAGAGAACGTTCATTCCTATGTGAACAACATCAATACCCATGAGGGTGGAACACACGTGGCAGGTTTTCGCCGTGGTTTAACTCGTACTCTTAAAGCGTACGCGGAGAAATCGGGCATGTTGAAAAACATGAAAATTGAGATTACTGGGGATGATTTCCGTGAGGGACTTACCGCTGTAATTTCAGTTAAAGTACAGGAGCCACAGTTTGAAGGCCAAACCAAAACCAAATTAGGTAATAATGAGGTAATGGGAGCGGTGGACGTAGCTGTAGGCGAGATTCTAGGTAATTACCTGGAAGAAAATCCGCGCGAAGCTAAGATGATCGTAAATAAAGTCATTTTAGCGGCGACCGCGAGGGCTGCTGCTCGTAAGGCTCGTGAGATGGTACAGCGTAAAACTGTAATGGGTGGATCTGGCTTGCCAGGTAAGCTGGCAGATTGTGCAAACAATGATCCTGCTGCATGTGAATTATATCTCGTCGAGGGAGATTCAGCGGGTGGTACTGCTAAACAGGGCCGCGACCGTAATTTCCAGGCAATTCTTCCATTAAAGGGTAAGATCCTGAATGTGGAGAAGGCTATGGAGCATAAGATCTATGAAAACGACGAGATCAAGAATATGTTTACCGCTATGGGGGTGAGTATAGGGACTCCAGAGGATGCGAAAGCATTGAACATGGAAAAATTGCGTTATCATCGAATCATAATTATGACCGATGCGGACGTGGATGGTTCACACATTACCACGCTTATCCTTACTTTCTTCTTCCGTTACATGAAGGAATTAATTGAGTATGGCTATATCTATATTGCTGCGCCGCCTTTGTACCAGGTTAAGAAGGGTAAGGAATTTGAATATGCCTGGAACGACGATCAGCGTGATGCGGCGGTCCAGCGCCTAAAAGGAGCAGGAAAAGAAGAGAACGTAGGTATACAGCGTTACAAAGGTTTGGGTGAGATGAACGCCGAACAGCTTTGGGACACAACCTTAAACCCGGAGACCCGGACACTAAGAAAAGTTACCATTGAGAATGCTGCGGAATGTGATCATATTTTCTCTATGCTCATGGGTGATGAAGTAGGGCCAAGACGCGAATTCATTGAGAAAAATGCCAAGTATGCAAGGATAGATATCTAAGCTATTATAAAGAAAAACCCTTCACATTTACTGTGAAGGGTTTTTTTGTGCAGGACTATATCGCAAATAAACTACAGCGCTAGTTTCCTTACTGGACGTTATTTGGATTTGATGCTGTTTGCTGCCATCAAAAATTTTAAGTGTAGACGTGTTTGGTGGAATTCTGCCAAGGTTTTCTGCATACAGAATCAACTCATGCAACTCCGTGTCACGGTTTAAGCGAAGGGTATGAACCGATTTTCTGTTAGTTATTGGTAAGTTCTTTATAAAATGGCGTCGGTTATGATAGACTGAAACGATATCGCCGTCTTCACGTAAATAATCGCCAATTTCCAGTTCAATCACGTTATTAGTAACTTCCAGGACTATAGGTTGTGATAATTTTGTTTGTAGAAATACATTTGGATCACGATCGTCTAGTAGAAGGCTGGTCAGTAATTGTTGGGGAATATTACCCTGATTAGCAGAGTTGAAACGCTGTAAATATACTTTTCCAGGATAACAGGGTACAGTGTTTTCTCCTGCACCGGTAAACGTACCGTTTAGATTTTCAACGCCCTTATCTTGTGAAAGGGATAGCTCAAGGTCTTTGATACAGAGGAAGCGAGCGGTATCAGCCGGAATTCTTGAATATAGAATTTTCAGCTCTTTTATTTTCAGCTCATCACCTTTAAAAACACCGATGAAGTCCAGAGAGCCTTCTGCTTTAAGCGGATTATTCCTGTATAAATAAGCTTTGCCGTTTACGATGTTTTGATTTTGGTCTTTAATATGCAAAATGTATTGCACGTTCAGTACAGTTGCATCATAAACATCGGCGCGCAAATGCCCGGTCCAGATACCTTTGTAATCCTGGGCGAGAATTGGCGAAGACGCTAAAAGAAGTAAGATGGAAAGATATATATGTTTCATCCAGGTAAATTTTTAACATGCTAACTCTTCTTTTTTGGCTTGTATCTCAGATATACTGCTGCAGTTTTTTCTTTGTCAGAAACGATCATTACCCGATGTCTATTCTCACCATCTACAAGAATAAGTTCCGATGTGTTAGGTGGTACTAAACCAAGGTTCTCTGCAAATAGCAAAACTTCGTGAAACTCGATTCGTGTATCAAGCCTGAAATTCAATAAAGCCGGTCTCTTAGATATACGAATATTCTTGGCCAGGAGATTACGATTAAGATAAACTGATACGGTATCATTGTCGACCTTCATATAATCCACAAGTTGAATCTGAAGTTCCGGCTGGTGTACGATAATTTCAGTGACTTTTTTAGGTTCCGTATTCAGAAAATCTGAAGTGAAATCGAGCACGGGGGCAGCAACACTTGCCGTGACCAGGGGTTCAGTAATAACAACTGAATCCCTATGATCCTCCAGAAATTTATTGAGGCCTTCGACAGATCTTGAAAGTATTACCTTTCCAGGATAGCAGGGGCTTCTTGAATCATCTTTACTGAAACCTGTCCATCGTCCTTCGAGGTATTCAAAATCGCCCTCCTTACGATAGGCGAGATAGAACTGCTTAACGCAGGGGATCCAGGTGAACGGGACTTTATCCTCCCGTATCCAACCGAGGCTTTCGTTAAGACGTATACTGTCTTTGTCGATGTACCCTGAAAGCCCGATTCTAATTCGAATAGAATCTCCCTCAAAAGCATATGATTCTCCCCAGATATTTTTCCGCTGGCTAAGGTCGAATTCAAGGTCGTAGAGCTGGCTATAACCACCTGGTTGCTGAGTGATCTTTCCCAGCCATTTCCCTTCAATATTCTGGGAAAAAGAAGCTTGAATATTCAAGAGTAGCATGATACACAACGAGAGCCATCTCATACCAAAGAATTTTAAATCAAGTTAATGATTTTTTATGGCTTTAATGTATTGTTTCGGCCCAAAGTTTAAGTAATAATTTTTCGTAACTGATTACCGCACCGTGCGCGTAAAGGATGTCGCCACCTAAAACGCCAATAACCGGTGGTAAATTAAGAGAGTTGTAGGCGATGCTAATTGTTGAGAGATCTAAAACGGCTGCTTCAAAATTTTGTAATTTTAGTTTGCCTATTTTGAGCAGTGGAAGCACAACTGTGTGGCTTTCCATATCGGTGATTCCCAAACCTGTGGAAAGTTTTTCTGATTGCAGCAGCTCTTCGGGACTGATGTACTCTGCAATAGTAGCCTTATCTAGTACAGTTTTAGATGCTCCTGTATCCAATACCGCATTAAACTTTTTCCCAAAAATGAAAACTTCCACCAAAAGGTGGAAGCCGTCATCGTGAAGGTTTATAAGCTTTAAAGGAACTGTCGTCTTTTTCATTTATTCTATGGCCTGGCTATTACAAGCCATAATCTTGCGATCCGTTAAAGAACGCACCGACCTGGTTAAATCATATTTGAATCCCTTAATACTTGATTCATATTTCTCACAGCCTCAGCGCTTTTATCAAATTCGGCCTGCTCAGTGTCAGAAAGTTTAAAATCAAGTATCTTTTCCCATCCATTTTTACCGATGATAACCGGTACAACAAGAGAAATATCTTTCTGACCATACTCGCCATCAAGTGCTACACCACAAGAAATTAATCTTTTTTCGTCGCGAACGATGCTTTCTACCATAGCTGCTGTTCCTGCCCCCGGAGCATACCAGGCTGAAGTGCCGATAAGTTTGGTTAGAGTGGCACCACCTACCATAGTCGACGAAACAACTCTTTCTTGTTGCTCTTTTGAAAGAAGCTGAGTGACAGGAATGCTGTTCCATGTAGCATGTTGAATCAATGGTATCATGGTTGTGTCACCATGGCCTCCAATAACTACTGCATTTAAATCAGCAGGAGAACAACCTAATTCGACACTCAGATAATACTTAAACCTCGCGGAATCTAGGGCACCACCCATTCCAAGGATGCGCTCTTTAGGAAGCCCGGAAGTTTTCAAGGTTAAATAGTTCATAGTATCCATAGGATTGGACACCACGATTATAATTGTATTTGGAGAGAATTTAAGAATATTCTCAGTAACACTTTTTACAATATTTGCATTGGTTCCGATGAGTTCTTCTCTCGTCATGCCTGGTTTACGTGGCAATCCGGAAGTTATAACAACCACCTCAGAGTCCGCCGTGCTTGCATAATCATTGGTTACACCTTTGATTTTTGTATCGAAACCCAGAAGTGCAGACGTTTGCATCATGTCAATTGCTTTTCCTTCAGCAAAACCCTCACGGATGTCTAATAAAATAAGCTCTTCTGCAAGTTCTTTCCTTGCGATGTTATCTGCGCAGGTTGCCCCTACGGCACCAGCTCCTACAACTGTAATTTTCATCTTTCTATGTTTTGGTTTTATTTGATGAATAATGCTATCATCGAATGTTGGGGTAAAATACCTGCCCGAAGATAGAGAATAGTATTATTTTAAGGAAATAAGCCCGAGGTTTTTGTGTAATATTTCCCAGACGTTTGGCGGAACTTATTTCATACCTGATTTTAAATAAATTGATTCATACAGACGGGAATTTCGTCTGGATATATCAATCTTTAGCACTTAAGTCTCTTCCGCCGACACCGATCACCAGACCAAGGCTGAATACGGAATTTCCGGCAGTGAGAAATTTCCGGTTTTTCAACCCAAAATTACTTCCGCTAGTATATTGTATTTGTACTGCATTGCTGATTGCCATTCTGGTGAAAAATACCGGCTCCAGAAAAATATTGTCTTCTTTAACCTGTTCGATATTGTTTCGCATAAATTTATTCATCTTCACGTGGCTAATACGCAATGCCGTTCCATAATTAAGAGGAAAGCGCGCACCAAAAAGTTTAAGATCTTTTTTCTTTTTTGAACTATAATTAACCTGGAAAAATTTCTTACCATAATTTACTTCCTGGCGGTCTTCGGTAACCAAGCCTGCCGAGGTGTTCTCGTAATCAACCCGTTCACTATTGCCTTTTCCAAATCCCGCATAAAATTCAAGGATGCGATTATTGTTAGTGCCAAAAGAGGTAAAATATCCTGCACCAGTCTCTATCAGATTGTGCGTAAACTCTTTTTTTGGACGGTTATTATTCATAACCGAGCCGTTCAGGATGATACCGAAATGCTCCGAGGCTGCATAGGCAGAGTTGACCGAAATATTGCCTTTTAAACTGGTATGTACTGCAGCATTAAGTTCTCCCTTCTGACTAAGCATCGGAGTATTGGGAACGTTAGGCATATATAGTGAGGAGCAGGCATTGGTGATAAATAAGATGAGAAGTGATGCTGCGATAAAGTAGGCTCTGTGCATGTAATTCTAAATGGTTTCTGAATAAACTCTTAGTAAATGGATATATTGTATTAACGGTACAACACAAAAATACGAAAGGGGTTCTTCGTCCTGCTCAAATATTGTTCTTTACTTTTCAACAAGCATTTCCGAGGCTTAAAAGATTTGTAAATTTGTTGTTCAACGTTAAAATATGCCAGATTTTTCCCATCTACACGTTCATACCCAGTTTTCGCTATTAGACGGGGCTGCTGACATTTCGCGCCTTTTCAAAAAAGCCAAAGCTGATAATATGAAAGCGATGGCCATTACCGACCACGGAAACATGTTTGGTGTATTCAAATTTGTTGCCGAAGCCGGTAAACAGGGTATAAAGCCAATAGTGGGATGTGAATTTTACGTGGTAGACGACAGGCATATAAAGCAGTTTACAAAAGAAAAAAGAGATCAGCGATTCCATCAGCTTTTACTCGCCAAGAACGCACAGGGATACAAAAACCTTGTTAAATTGTGTTCACTTGGGTATATGGAGGGTTTATACAGCAAATGGCCCCGAATCGATAAGGAGTTAATTCTGCAATATCATGAAGGCTTAATTGCTACTACCTGCTGTCTTGGGGCCTCTGTTCCACAAACAATATTAAAAAAGGGTGAAGCTGAGGCAGAGACCGAGTTCAAATGGTGGCTTGACCTTTTTGGTGAAGATTATTACATCGAGCTTCAACGCCATGATATTCCGGAGCAGCAAATCGTTAATGACGTCCTTCTGAAATTTGCTAAGAAATACAATGTTAAGGTTATCTGTTCAAATGATTCCCACTATGTGGATCAGCAGGATGCCAATGCACATGACATTTTGCTCTGTGTCAATACCGGAGATATGCAAAGCACCCCAATTGCCACGGATGAAGAAAGCGGCAAAGGTTTCCGTTTTGGCTTTCCAAACGATCAGTTCTTTTTCAAAAGCCAGGCTGAAATGGGGCAACTTTTTCATGACCTGCCGGAATCTCTCGACAATACCAATGAAATAGTTGATAAGGTTGAGCATCTTCAACTAAAAAGGGATATAATGCTCCCCAATTTCCCGATTCCGGACGAATTTAAAATTCACACCGGGGCTGAGGCGGAAAACATGAATCAGTGGGAATATCTGAAGCACCTGACTTTTACCGGAGCAAAAGAGCGTTACCGCGATATTACACCCGAAGTAGAAGAGAGGCTCAACTTTGAACTTTTTACGGTCAGGACCATGGGTTTCGCCGGATATTTCTTAATTGTTGCTGATTTTATTAAGGCGGGCCGCGATCTTGGAGTATTCATTGGACCCGGCCGGGGCTCGGCTGCTGGTTCAGTCGTAGCCTATTGTATTGGGATAACAAACATAGACCCCATAAAATACAATCTGCTTTTTGAGCGGTTTCTTAATCCCGACAGAAAGTCAATGCCCGATATTGATACGGATTTCGATGATGCAGGCCGGCAGAAAGTAATCGATTATGTGGTCGATAAATACGGTAAGAATCAGGTAGCTCAGATTATTACTTATGGTTCGATGGCTGCAAAGTCCAGTATTAAGGATGTTGCGCGGGTCCTCGACCTGCCGCTTGCGGAATCCAATATGCTGGCTAAACTTGTTCCCGACAGACCTGGCACAAGTCTGGTTCAGGTAATGACTGCACCCATTGATACAGTTAGAAAAGAACAGAATCCCGAAGATTTTGAAAATATAAAAACCCTTCGTAAGATACTGGAAGAGGGGAAAACGGTTCAAGCAAAAGTCCTTAAGGAAGCCCTGATCCTGGAAGGCTCAGTGCGTAACGTTGGGGTACACGCGGCAGGTATAATTATCGCACCATACGATCTCACCGACATCATTCCCGTGGCTACGTCTAAAGAGTCAGATCTTCTTGTCACCCAGT
Organism: Daejeonella sp.; assembly: GCF_049655485.1. Classification (GTDB taxonomy): domain Bacteria; phylum Bacteroidota; class Bacteroidia; order Sphingobacteriales; family Sphingobacteriaceae; genus Daejeonella. The sequence goes on along the minus strand of NZ_JBASJU010000127.1, from coordinate 15,048 downwards.
TTGACGGTCGGGTGATTGAAGATGCAGGTGTGATAAAAATGGATTTCCTGGGCTTGAAAACCCTAACTATTATAAAGGATGCCCTGCGCCTGATCAAGCAGAATCACAATGTAGATATTGATATAGACTATATCTCGCTTGAAGATGCTAAAACTTTCGAACTATATCAACGTGGCGATACTAACGGTACTTTCCAGTTCGAGAGTGATGGTATGCAGATGTATCTCCGTGATTTGAAACCGGACAAATTCGAAGATCTTATTGCTATGAATGCCCTCTATCGTCCCGGGCCGATGGAGTATATACCTAAGTTCATTTCGAGAAAACATGGCCGGGAAGACGTAACATACGATCTTCAGGATATGCAGGAACATCTCGAAGAAACCTACGGGATTACTGTGTATCAGGAGCAGGTGATGCTTTTATCTCAAAAACTTGCTGGATTTAGTAAGGGTGATGCCGACGTTCTGAGGAAGGCAATGGGTAAGAAGCAAATCGACATCCTGAATAAAATGAAAGCCCAGTTCATGGAAGGCTGTAAAGCAAACAACCATGACACCAAGGTGGCGGAGAAGGTATGGACGGATTGGGAGGCATTTGCCCAATACGCATTCAACAAATCCCACTCGACATGCTATGCATTTGTAGCTTATCAAACTGCTTACCTGAAAGCGAATTATCCCGCTGAATATATGGCGGCAGTTTTAAACAATCAGAACAATATTGATAAGATATCCTTCTTCATGGAGGAATGTAAAAGAATGGGGGTTCCTGTCCTGGGACCGGATATCAATGAATCCGAATTAACTTTCACTGTTAATAATAAGGGGGAGATACGATTCGGAATGTCGGGAATGAAAGGGGTCGGGGAGAAGGCTGTTGAAAGTATTGTTGAAGAACGTCTTGCAAATGGCTTATATCAGAGCATTTATGACTTTTCCCGGCGTACAAACTCACGTGCTGTGAGTAAAAAGGTTTACGAGAACTTGGTCTATGGTGGCGCTTTTGACTGCTTTGGTTTTAAACGATCACAATTCTTTTTCAAACCCGAATCGAGTTTATACAACGGTATTGAACGACTTGTCAAATACACAAACGACTTCCAAAATAACCTGAATTCCTCGCAGGCTTCTCTCTTTGGCGGAACCTCTGATGCACAAATTACAGAGCCGATACTACCCGAATGCGAAGAATGGGGGCTAATCGAAAAGCTGAAATATGAGAAAGAATCTATAGGTATATATCTCACTGGTCACCCTCTGGATAATTATAAATTTGAATTGGAGAACTTTTGTTCCCACCAGGTTAAACACCTCAGCCTTGTAAACAGGATGAAGAGTGCCGAAGCACTTCCCGAAGACCAGGAGGAATTTAAAAAGATAAGCAACCGGGATTTGATTATCGGGGGGCTTGTTTCAGCTAGCAGTCATAGAACCACCAAAACGGGTAAACCTTTTGGATCATTTATGCTCGAAGATTATAGCGACACCTTTGAAGTAGTATTATTCGGCGAAGATTATGTGAAGCTCAAACAGTACTTAAATGAAGGTTATTTCATCCAGGTAAGGGGAATCGTGACCGAACGGTTTAAGCAAAAGGACAACTGGGAATTTAAAGTGAATAGCATTGTTCTTTTATCTGAGCTTCGCGACAAAATGTCAAAATGTCTAACCATCCAATTCCCCTTGACAGAACTTTCGGAGGGATTTATAGAGAAAATCGATGAGATTGTAAAAACGAATTCAGAACAAAACCCGGTGAGGAATTGCCAGCTAAAGTTTATGATTATGGATTATGATGAAGAAACAACACTTGAAATGCCTTCAAAGACATTAAAAATAAGCCCCAGTAATGAGTTTTTGGAAGACATATCCAAATTAATAGGTGTGCGATATAAGTTGAATTAGTGTCAATTTTACACGTCCAATTTGTGGCAGGAATATTGAATAGTATATTTGATTATAAACAGTTAATAAAAATATCATGGCATTAGAAATAACAGATGCAAATTTTGACGAGTTGGTCCTTAAATCTGACAAACCAGTTTTAATTGATTTTTGGGCAGAATGGTGTGGACCATGTCGTATGGTAGGGCCGGTAGTCGAAGAATTGGCTAAAGAATATGAAGGTAAAGCAATAATTGGTAAAGTGAATGTTGATAACAATCCCGAAATTTCAATGAAATTTGGAATCCGCAATATTCCTGCATTATTGTACTTCAAAAACGGTGAAATAGTCGACAAACAGATTGGTGCAGTTCCTAAATCAGTACTAGCTGAGAAATTGCAGAAGCAACTCGCTTAATTATTTTTTGATAAAATAAAAAACTCCATCCGCTTCGGTAGATGGAGTTTTTATTTTGTCGTTGCGGGTGCAGCGAAGCAATCTCTATTTCTTCCAATACTCTAAGAATTCTGGGGTTACAGGCTTTTCTAACATGTTCCTGTACATAAATCGTACATTTTCCTGTGAGCTATGCTTTGCTTTCAATCCACCCCATCCATGTCTTTCACCAGGATATAACATAAATTCAAAATGTTTATTGAGATCCTGAAGCTTGTTGATAAATTGAATAGTATTCTGCATATGCACGTTGTCATCCATCGTACCATGTACAATCCTTAATGTTCCTTTTAATCTGTCCGCGTAAGTGATCGGCGAAGTGGTTTTATAGCCCTCAGCGTTATTTTGCGGTGTGCCCATGAAACGCTCAGTATAGTGTGTGTCATACAAAGACCAATCGGTTACAGAATAATTCGCTATTCCATGAGTGAAGACATCAGCGCCGTAAGTCAATGCCATTGCTGTTATATACCCGCCGAAGCTGCCCCCGGTGATACCGATTTTGCTGCCATCGACATATGGCTTCGCTTTTAGGCTTAATGCTGCATCCATATAATCTTCAATTTCATATTTCCCCATCTTTTTATAGATGAACTCCATTCCAACTTTACCTAAATGGCCGGCGCTACGATTATCAATTGCAACCTGAATAACTCCTTCTTTGGCCCACCAATAGTTGAGACCTAATGGGCTTTTCCACCTGTCATATACAGTTCCCGCATCCGGGCCACCATAGACGCTTATCCATACCGGATATTTTTTTGCCGGGTCGAAATTTAATGGTAGCGTAACGGTCATTGGCAGCTCAAGCCCGTCACGTGTTTTGTAGTAGCTCAACTCGGTTTTAGGTAAGCTGTATGAGTCATACAGAGAACCCTGTGATGTGGCCAATTCTCTAACTATCTCACCTTTCCTATTAACGAGAGCCGATCTCGCTGGTGTTGTAAGATTTGAATAGGTGGTGATAAAATACTTCCCATCAGGCGATAATTTAATCTGATGATCATAATTTCCGAAAGTAAGTCTTTTGGGCTCGTCATCCCCTTTTAGTTCAACCGTGTAAAGGTCATAACGCGTTGATGATTCCTGACGGGCGGTGAAATACATTTCCTGATCCCTTTCGTCAACAAGTAATAATTCTCCTACTCTCCAGGACCCGGAAGTAAGCTGTTTCTTGAGATTTCCTTTGAGATCATAATAATAGTAATGGCCCCATCCGCTCTTGTCACTCTTCAGGATAACCCCAGAACCATTTTTAAGAAAATACATACCGTCAAACCAATCAACCCATGTGTTTTGCTTCTCTTCGTAGATTACGCTTTTTGATCCAGAGACAGGATCGACACTATAGATTATAAGGTCATTCTGATCTCTGTTCATCCATTGTACCCATAAAGTTTTGCTATCTGCCATCCAGTATGGCGTGCCGAAATACTGATCAGTCTTAGGATTGAAATCCGCCCATACTATACCACGTGCCCCCGAGTTTACCACGCCCACTTTTACTTCCGGATTTTTATCGCCGGCTTTAGGATAGCGAGTGTTTTCCAGGAAGCCGTGCTGTCCCTCAGAATTATAAATAGGGTAAACGGGTACCTGCGAGTCGTCAAAACGCATGAAAGCAATCTTTCTACTATCAGGGCTCCACCAAAAAGCTTTATAGCGGGAAGCCCTGCCAAGAATTTCCTCGAAATAAACCCATGAGGCCCATCCGTTATAAATCACATTCGAGCCATCATTAGTATACCTGGTTTCTGCTCCAGATAATACATCAACAGAATAAAGGTCATTGTTTCTTGTAAAAGCTACTTGCTTTTTATCCGGAGATAATGTTGGGTTTTTCTCCAGCACGGTATCACGGGTTAGTTGTTTTTCCGTACCTCCAGCATCCTTGAAAAAAACATCTTTATTCCTAATAAACACCGAAGCCTCATTAACCTGAGCGGGGGCCGATGGAACCGCTTCTCCGGTTTTTACATCAACTGTATAAGGCTTGTTTTGCTGACCCTCCAACCGATACTCAATATAGTGTGTATCATCTACCCAGCCGCTGTATTGCGGCAAAGGCTTTAAAATTTCTTTAACCGGGCTGTTAAATACCTCGTTAAAACTTAATACTTTTTGCTGAGAATTTGCATTTAATGATATCGCGAGGAAGCACGATAATAATGCGATACGTAGTCTGGTAACCATCATATTCTTGATCGATTGTAACGTTAATAATTTGATTTTTATGAAGGATGTATCGTCTGGTTATTACGATCCTTATTGTTCGAAGGTATAAATCTTTTTTATTAATTAAACCTTTTTAACGCGCGGTACGTTCAGTATGGATCATGATTGAAGATATTAAAAATTTAGTAAATAGAAAGCTAATCCTATAAACATCATTATTATATCCTAATTTTAAATAATGGAACCCAATCTGACGAATTACAAGGACCTGCAGGATTTCGGAAATCTGGAACTGCTCTCGCAGCAAGTCGTTGAAGGGTTTATCACAGGGCTCCACAAAAGTCCTTTTCATGGTTTCTCAGTAGAATTTGCAGAACACCGCTTGTATAATACAGGCGATTCTATAAAGAATATTGATTGGAAATTATATGGCCGTACAGACAAACTTTTTGTAAAACGTTTCGAAGAAGAAACCAATCTGAGATGTCAGATTGTTTTGGATATTTCTTCATCGATGTATTATCCGGGAAAAGATTTCAATAAGCTCCTTTTCTCAGTTTATTCAGCCGCTTCGCTCATGTATTTATTCAAAAAGCAACGGGATGCTTTTGGATTGAGCTGCTTCTCTGATAAACTCGAGCTTTCTACTCCTGCAAAGTCGACAGCCATACATCAAAAATATCTGTTTTCAGAACTCGAAAAATTGATGAAACGCGATAGGAAAGGAGACGGTACTGCGGTTGCATCTGCACTTCATGAAATTGCCGAACAAATTCATAAACGATCGCTGGTCATTATTTTTAGTGATATGCTTGAAGGTGGTGACGATGTACAGCTATCCGAAATTTTTTCTGCTTTACAGCATCTCAAACATAATAAACATGAGGTTGTTATTTTCAATGTTCTCGACCATAAAATGGAATTGGATTTTAACTTCGAAAACCGGCCATATCATTTTGTAGATATGGAAAGTGGCGAAGAACTAAAAGTTCATCCCGGAAATGTAAAAGAAGCCTACCTTAGTGCCGTAAGTTTATATCACAAAGAACTTAAGCTCAAATGTGCCCAATATCAAATAGACCTTGTTGACGCCGATATACACGCCGGATTTTACCAGATATTACATTCCTATCTGATAAAACGCGCGAAGATGGCATAGTACATAATATAAATAAGAATTTAGCCGAATAAAATTACCACATGAGATTATCAGTTGACCGCAGTCCTGTAAAAGTTTACCCGGACCCAAAACGTGTTATTGCAAGATTTTTCTTTAGCCAGGATGAGCGTGCGAAAGAACTTATATTAAGAGTGATGGCATTGTCCGAAGAGGATGTTTTCACAATTATATCCCCGCTATTGCAGGAATATTCTAAACGCCACCGAAACATCACCAAAATCCTGAACAGGCATTGCGACAAAGTTAAACGACTTATAACAGAGGTAGGCGTTGACTACGCCGAACTGAACCAATACAGAAAGTTGCTCATCGGATCATACTTCACTCATGAATATTCAATTGAGTCGGCGGCATTTTTTAACCCTTCAATAATAGAAGATCCAGACCAAACAGAATTGGTAGATGGCCAGAAAAGGATGATTATTAGCTTCAGAGCAGTAGGTGAAGGCCATATTTCATCAATTGTTTTTAGAAGAGCACTTGTCGAGAAGAACGGCGACCTGAATGTCCTACCAGTAGGGAACTATATCGATGAAGCTGAGATTGTAAGAAATGCAGTATATGTTAAGAAATTCTTTTTTGGCAAAGCCGAAGATAATAACATTGACAATAAGGTACTTGAGAATGTTAAGGCCAAGTTAGGCGACAAGTTTGAATATAAGGAGCTCCGAAATGTGATTATTGCATTAAAGAATGAGCAAAAATCTGAAGAAGCCAAATTAGACTACGATAAAGTTCTCTGGTTATCCGATTCGTATCACAATATAAGTTTCTCAAAAGACACCGATATTTCAGATCGTGTAATATTTCCAATATCCGAGTTTGAGAAGAAAGGGATTGAAGATGCCCGCTTTGTCAAGTTTGTAAATGATGATGGCTCAATTATCTATTATGCAACTTATACTGCATATGATGGCCACATGATCATGCCTAAACTACTGCAAACTACTGATTTCTACGAGTTCAACATTTGTCCTCTGTACGGGGCGGGTGCTCAAAATAAAAATCTGGCGCTCTTCCCACGGAAGATAAATGGAAAGTATGCCATGATGTCAAGGATCGACGGGTGGAACAATTACATCATGTATTCTGATAAAATACAGGTTTGGGAAAGCCCTGAACTTCTTCAGCAACCGCACGCGGCATGGGAATACATTCAAATCGGTAATTGTGGTTCTCCAATCGAGACTGAAGACGGATGGCTAATCATTACGCACGGTGTAGGCCCGATGCGGCGATACTGTCTGGGGGCTAGCTTGCTTAAACTAGATGACCCTTCGGTTGAAATAGGCCGCTTGTCTGAGCCATTGATTGTCCCTAATAAAGATGAACGTGAAGGTTATGTTCCAAATGTCCTTTATTCTTGCGGATCGATCATCCATAACGATAAACTGATCATCCCATATGGCCTTTCAGACTATTGTTCATCCTTTGCCACTGTTGATATACATGCACTCCTGGATAAGCTGAAGAGTAAATCTTCATCTCTGTACGATCTGTTTATATAAGCTAATGTAATCGGCTACCATTTTTTCGCTAGAGAACTTGTCATTCGCCCAGGTGTGACAAGTTCTTCTTTCTATAGAACTAATGTTATTGACTGCATCAGCAGCCATTTCTACATTGTCTACAAGAAATCCGGTTTGTCCGTCGCTGATCAATTCGGGCATTGAACCTCTGTTAAATGCAATTACAGGGGTTCCGCATAACATGGCCTCAGCAACGCTTAATCCAAAGGGTTCGTCGAAGTTTATAGGATGAAGTAGGGCAGATGCTTTACCAAGTAATTCATTTCGTGCCACCGGTCCCGCACTGCCCACAAAAACGATTTGATCATTGAGTCGTGGCTCAATATGTTCTTTAAAATATCCCTGGTCTTGAACGATACCGGCAATAATTAATTTTCTTTTAGTTTTTTCTGCTATCTCAATAGCTTCAAGTGTGCCCTTGTCGGGATGTATACGCCCGAAAAATAATAAGTACTCCTCCGCATTCTCGACGAATGAAAAATTGCAGGTTTGTATCCCATTATAGATTGTGGCAAGGTATTCCAATCGTGAAGAACGGTTCGAATCGCTTATGGAAACATAAGATGAAGACTTATTGTATTTTTCATAAACGGCTATGATCTTTGGTGAAGAAAAACCGTGTATTGTAGTAATTATTGGTGTTTTTATTAGCCTTGAATAACTTAAGGGAAGGAAATCGTAATGATTGTGGATTAAGTCAAACGATGAAGCTTTCTCCATGAGATTGCTAATATGCAGACATTCGACAACCTTAGCATCCAAATTCCGGTCTTCTTCATAACCGGCTTCAATGACAGAATCAAGCTTCCCAGCGGTTATAGAGTCTCCAGTAGCGAAAAGAGTTACTTCCATGCCTGAAGCAATCAATCCCTCCGTTAAGTTCGAAGCCATCTGCTCCCAGGGCCCGTAATGCCGGGGAGGAGTGCGCCATGCTACCGGAGAAAGAATTCCAATCTTCATTAAGCTGCTTCGAAATCAGCCTCTTTCAAAACAATCTTAAATTTTTTTTCATCACCTATCACCGATTCGAGTTCAAGCCCTTTTAAGACCAGTAAATGAGATATAAAATAAGCGAGGGTGCTTTCAGCTCCCTGATTCCGGTTTAATCCGCCAGGCTGAAGCCCATCACAACATCCTTTGGTCTCGTGATCATAGAGGGGCAAACGCAGGGTATTTTCTCCAAGGAACCACTGATAACATAAATACATTTTACTTAAGAACCTCTTCTTGCCGCTTACATCGAATGCTTTGAAATACATCAGAACCATCGCCATACTTTCGATTGCTTGCTGATCGAAAATCGCCATATTTCCGTTCCTGTAATACCATCCATCGCTTCCTACAGGACTAAGATAGCCCTTGCTTAAAGTCAGTTTATCAAGGAATTCAATCGACTGGTAAGCTATTTTTATCACACGCTCGTCGCCGGTTATTTCGGCTGAATGTAGTAATGCAAGTGGCAGGATTGCGTTGTCGTAACTTAGTTTATCTTCAAACCAATACCAATTTTCTCCCATGTTATTCTCATAAGCAGAAACCAGGGGTTTTGTTAATACTTTTAGCTGTTCAATCAGGCCTTCATCGTGCGGATGAGCTTTCAGGTAATAGGAGAGCCCTATAACAGTATTAGCTAATCCTCTTAAGTGTTGCAGGGCGTTAAAATGTGGTATTGAACGTTGGAAAAGTTCTTCTGCAAATTCTTTGTATGAATTGTTTGGTGCAGAATTAATAAGGTATCCAAGAGCCCAGATCGTCCGTCCGAAAGAATCCTCCGATCCCACTTCATCAAGATACTCTCTTCTGAAACTCAGGAAATTTCTGAAGTTCCCGTCGTCCATTTGCATATACTGAATATAGCTGAGATAGATCGGTAAAAGATCCAGTGCTTCTTTACTTTTATTCTGTTCATAAGCCATCAGCGCCATAATTAATGCACGGGCATTATCATCCAGACAGTAGCCTTCCTTCAGATTCGGTATACCATATTTTGCGTGTTGTACGATACCCGTATCGTCAGTGAGGCGCTTAATGTGTGTCAGGTTAAATTCCGGAATAATATCAGCATCGATGACGTGCCTTTCCTTACTATCATCAGAGAAAGGCGATGTTGCAGACCGCTCAATCAGTTTAGTATACTCTCTTCCTATGGCTGGCCATCTCAATTTTAAACCATAAGAAAAGGCATTGTCTTTCATCTTACGCAATTTCTCAGGATGATCCAAAAGGTCATTGACGGCAATAGCGAGACTTTCAAAATCTTTGAAATCGAAAAGTTTCCCGCGCCTGTTTTCAAGCAGCTCCTGGGCATGCCAGTATGGCGTGGATAAAACGGCCGCTCCGGCTCCTACAGCATAAGATAAAGTTCCACTGGTAATTTGCGCTTCGTTTAAATACGGAGTGACATAAATATCACAAGCCGTTAGATAACTATGGAGCTCTTGTTCAGAAACGAACTGGTTAATAAATGTCAAATGTTTCTCAACTTTTAAGCTTTTCGCAAGGCTTTTAAGGCTTTCCCGATATTCCTCTCCAGAATTCTTCCTGACACCAGGATGCGTATTTCCAAGAATAACATACATCACATCGGGGTGGTTTTCCACGATCGCTGGAAGTGCTTTTATAACAGTTTCGAGACCCTTGTTTCGGCTGATAAGCCCGAACGTAAAAAGAACTTTCTTGTTCTTAAATGAAGGTAGATTTTTTATAGGGTTTTGTAAAGCAGGTTCCAAATCAGGAACCCCATGTTCAATCAACTGTATTTTATCTGCCGGTATATCATAAATGTTTTTTAGGAAATCTACAGCTCTCTTGCTCATCACAACGATTTTTGAGGACTGCTTAGCGATTTCTTTTATGATTATTTGTTGCATAAAGCTCGGTTCCCGAAGGACAGTATGCAAAATAGTGATCAGGGGTTTGTTAAGCCGGTTGATAAAAGGCAGGAGATAAACACCACTTTCGCCACCATAAATGCCAAATTCATGCTGGATTACACAAGCGTCAACGTCACTGTTGTTTATGAATTCCGCAGCCTGTATATAGTCTTTTTGCTGCTCCTGTCTGATTTTAAACTCTACTTCTGCAGGATAATCGTATTCGTTAAGTTCATCAGAGTCGTTCATTGCAACTACAAATCCGTTTAAAGATCCCGGAAGTTGATCTGCATTTATTGCTCTAATCAGATTGTAATTAAAAGTTGCTATCCCGCATTCTCTGGGTGTGTACGAAGAAAGGTATGCGATTTTCATAAATTGTAGGTTTAAGGCTTATGAAGTGTACGTGCCTATTAATCAGCAAAATACATTCCATTATAGCTCAGGTTCGCGTTTTCACTGGAACTAGCTCAGAAGTTTACTTCATGGTGACTCTTAAAAGGAATATCACGTGCGAACTAAAACTTAACAATAGTCCCTATATGTTTTAAACAGTTTTTTTGTTGTTTTGTTGACTTGAGATACCTAATTTGGTATTTACCACATTAAATCCGTATTAGTACCTATTTAACATGAAAAATCTCCGACTTATACTATTGGCAGTAACTATCCTTGGCTTACTTAGTATGAAACAAAAACCCATTAAGGTTATTTTTTTTGGCGACTCAATAACTCAAGCTGGCGTCAAGCCTGGAGGATATATTTCACTCATGCAGCAATCGGCTAAAAACTTTGAATTGATAGGGGCAGGTATTGGAGGAAACAAAGTTTACGACCTCTATCTGCGGATGGAAGAAGATGTTCTCTCCAAAAAACCGGATGTAGTTGTTATTTATGTAGGGGTAAATGATGTGTGGCATAAACAAACTCACCAGACCGGTACAGATCCTGATAAGTTTATCGGCTTTTATTCTGCGATGATCAAAAAAATGCAGTCGGCTGGAATTAAAGTGATTCTGGCTACACCTGCAGTGATCGGTGAGAAAACCGACTTCAGCAATGCACAGGATGGAGATCTAAACAGTTATAGCCAGATCATCAGAAATTTGGCTAAGCAATACAATTGCGGGCTGGTCGACTTACGTAAAGAGTTTCTTAAATACAACCTGGCAAATAATCCGGAAAATAAACAATCCGGAATATTAACAACGGATAGGGTTCATTTGAATGAGGCGGGGAATAAAATGGTGGCTGATTTAATGATGGAAGGACTAAATGAGGTGAAAGTTGACAGGTAAAAATTGAAATTGATGAAAACTCGATAAAGTTCACCTTTAATTATCAACTCTCAACTTTCCACTCTCAATTTTATGACCTTTTCTTCCCAAAATACCTCTTCGGTGCCCCTTTCGCACCTGAAGTGTTATCAGAACGTTCGGGACGTTTACCTTTCGATGCACCGCCTTTTTTCTTGGTAGACTGAGTTAAAAGATATGCCGCACCTTTCATATGATAGGGCTGATCTTCCATTACCGGAATGGACCGTGATATCAGTTTCTCAATATCTTTCAGGTATTCCATTTCTTCATCATCGCAAAAAGAAAGTGCAATTCCACTTGATCCAGCCCGCCCGGTTCTGCCTATACGGTGAACGTATGTCTCAGGCACGTTTGGTAGCTCATAATTAATTACGTGAGAAAGCTCTTCAATATCGATCCCACGTGCTGCTATATCAGTAGCAATTAATGCTTTTAATTGTCCACTTTTGAAATTTGATAATGCCTTCTGGCGGGCATTCTGAGATTTATTACCGTGAATTGCTTCTGTTTTAATTCCCGCTTTGACCAGATCTTTCACGATTTTATCAGCACCATGTTTGGTACGGGTAAATATCAGTGCAGATTTGATGGCTTTATCGTTCAGCAAATGGATAAGCAATTTCTTCTTGTCGCCTTTTTCTACGAAAAACATGGACTGGTCAATGGTATCCGCAGTACTTGAAACAGGAGTGACTTCAACCTTTTCCGGATCAACCAGAATAGTATTGGCAAGTTTCTGAATCTCTGGCGGCATAGTTGCCGAGAAGAATAAGGTCTGACGTTTCTGTGGGATCTTCGTAATGATCTTTTTAACATCATTAATGAATCCCATATCCAGCATACGGTCGGCTTCATCCAGTACAAAAATCTTAAGATAATGCAGATGAACGAATTTTTGATTTATTAAGTCTAAGAGTCTGCCCGGTGTTGCAATTAGGATATCAATGCCCGATTTTAAAGCTGACACCTGAGAACCCTGGGAAACACCTCCAAAAATCACCGCGTGTTTCATCCCGGTATGGCGACCGTAAGCTCCGAAGCTTTCCCCGATTTGTATGGCAAGTTCACGTGTTGGCGTAAGGATCAGACATTTTATAGCCCGGGGACTTTTATCGTATATTTTTCCACCTTCAAGTATCTGAAGAATTGGAATAGCAAAGGCCGCAGTTTTTCCTGTACCTGTCTGTGCACAGCCTAATAAATCTCTGCGGTCTAATATGATTGGTATGGATTGTTCCTGGATAGGTGTAGGTATAGTATAACCTTCTGTTTTTAAAGCCCTTAAGATAGGCTCAATTAATTTTAAATTTTCGAACGACATGAATTGGTTTTAATACTGCTGTTAAAAATGCCAGCAATTTATTTTGGGGCAAAGGTACGGGATAAATGTGAGAAGTACGAGGGATGAGGAATGAAGCAGGATGGGCTCTTCCCCGACTTGATCGGGGATCTCGTTAATGGCACGCGGCCCAAGCCGCAAGTGCCGACCGGCACGTGTTGGAACAAAGAACCCCGAAAATCTTACATTATACCTCATTTAAAGCTTCAACAATCACCCCACACGCCCTCCTTATTTCTTCTTCAGTGATAATCAAAGGCGGTGCCACCCTTAAAGCCGTATCACAATGTAAGAACCAGTCGATGATAATCCCTTGCTCAATACAGCGTTTACTGACTTTTTCAACCTGCTCAAAGGTGTCGAGCTGAATGCATAACATTAAGCCTTTCCCCCTTATTTCCTTAATTTTTGGATGTTTAAGACAAGTTCGGAACAAGCTTTCTTTGGTCGTTACTTCGTCCATGAGTTTCTCATTCAAAATCACGTTAAGGTTAGCTAAACCCGCAGCGCAACTTACAGGATGCCCGCCAAAGGTAGTAATGTGCCCCAGGATGGGGTTTTCCTGTAGGGATGACATGATATCTTTGCTGGAAATGAATGCTCCTACAGGCATCCCGCCGCCCATTCCTTTGGCAAGGAGTAATATATCCGGAGTGATACTGAAATGCTCAAACCCAAACATTTTTCCGGTGCGTCCAAATCCAGTCTGAATTTCATCCAGAATGATCAAAGTACCCGTTTCATCACAGCGCTTTCGTAGCTTTTGCATGTAATCAAGATCCGGAACCCGGATGCCTGCCTCGCCCTGAATAGTTTCGAGAATTACAGCGGAAGTTTCAGTAGTAATTTGTTCGAGATCAACAGGATTATTAAATTCTATAAAACTTATCCCCGGAAGGAGAGGACGGTAAGCTTGCTTGTAATATTCGTTGCCCATCACACTAAGTGCACCCTGGGTACTTCCATGATAGGAATTGGTACAGGCGATGATTCCGGATCTTCCAGTATAGCGCTTAGCTAATTTCATTGCGCCTTCAGTTGCTTCGGCACCTGAATTAACAAAATAAACAGAACTTAATGAGGATGGGAGTACGGAAGCCAGCTTCTCTGCGAATCTGACCTGGGGGGCTTGTATGTATTCTCCGTAAACGGTAAGGTGGAGATATTTATCCACCTGGTCTTTAATAGCTTTTACAACTTCCGGATGCCTGTGCCCCGTATTGCTCACCGCAAAACCTGATACAAGGTCCATATACCTAACGCCTTCGCGATCATAAAGATACATGCCTTCGGCACGCTCTATTTCAAGCGATCTTGGAAATGGGGAAGTCTGTGCAGTATTAAGCAGAAAAAGCTGACGTGTGCTAAGCATGCACGAAGTTAAAAAACTTTGATGTCAAACGCCTACTCAGTTTGTTTCCTTCGGCTCTTAAGCTGCCTGTACAAATGCTCGCGAAACTCGCTTTCAGCCCGGTACAAAGCCAAAATTTTCTCGGGTGGGATGGCCTTCGCGTAAAGCTTTCTATACTTCTTTTTGAGCTCCAGCATTTTGCTTTCATAAACAAGGTCTGCTGTGATGGTTTCGTTCGGATCGCTATTTTTATTATAGCGTGCCTCCCTTTTCTTTTTCAGCAATACCAGGAACTCTTTATTATAGTTATTGTAAATCGGCCAGAATTTTTGAGCTTCTTCTGCAGTTAAATCAAGTTTACTGGTTATAAAAGCAACTTTAATGGATTCAATATGTTCTGATCTTCCAGGGCTTTTCTGTGCAAAGGATGGTAGTGCTAATGCCAAACACATTATAAATACCCACCAGCCCTTCTTTACGTTTTCGTTCATAATGCTGTACTGTTTATATATAACTCTAATTCCTCAGCTGAAACATCCGGGGCTACAGTTTCCAGTTGATCGGGATTGAGATTTTCAATAATGAATGGAGTATCGTTTGCGGTGCTGTACACTTGCAGGTAATTTAAAATTTCCTGATCGGGAACATCCGAAAGTTGGTCATTTAGATTATAAGTGTTTGAAGTGAAATAAATTCCGGAGGCAATCACTGCGGTGATACATGCTGCAGCTGCGTAGCTCATCCACGAAGTAAATAAGGAACGAACAACTGGTTTTTTTGCATCCAAATCGTCGATCCTTGCCAAGATCCGATCAGTCAGCCCCTCAAAATATCTTTCCGGTACTGCAAATCCTTCAGATGAACTAAAACTCCTGATCTTTTCAGTCGAAATGCGCTCTTCAATCCGGGAAGTAAGACCCTCAAAATAATTATCGGGAA
>NZ_JBASJU010000126.1:0-3194 GCF_049655485.1 Daejeonella sp. | reverse complement strand
TGCATTCATTCTTGCCGATTCTTCGACAGCATTCTTGCCGAATGTTCTGTATCGCTAATTGCCAAAAACACTGTATTCTTTCTTACCGGCTACACTCCCTATAAAAAACTAATACTATTTATACGACTTTGGTTTAGCCTACACTTCTAAGGGGCTTAGCTTGCAGGGTGTGCTACCGAACATGAAGGCATTGTTTCAAAAAGACAATTTCATCAATCCCATCGATCTCGTAAACTTTTATACAGCAGCCAGCTATAAATTTAACCTTTCGGGAGCTTCGGGCGGTATTAGCTTAGAGCCGAAGCTTGTTTATCTCGACATCAAAGAATTTGACAATATCGTTGATGCTGGTGTTAACCTGACTTTTGCCGACAATAAACTAAACCTGCTCGGCGTTTACCACAGCTCAAAAAGCACCACTTTCGATATGGGACGAGATTATGGAGTTTTTGGATTCCAGGGGATTTATACACCCGCCACCTCAGCTTTAAGCAACTATACGAACGGGAATTTTGAGATAAGTATGAAACTAAGGATGCTTAGGTAAACAATAAAAAAGAAGTTTCGATCACAGAAAAAATACAGGAAGTGTTTGACCCGGCGATCCTGCCTGTGCTTAAATAATAATCTCCCCCAAATACATACTATCCGACTGCCTGCTTCTATCTGCTGCAATAAAAGCTATGTAAACATGAAGAATCGTTCCCCGCTTATAATCCTGGAATAGCCGTAAAACATCCTTCCCCACCGACCTAAACTGCCCATTAAGCTCATAAGAGACATGCTCGCCAGCAATATTGTACGCTACCATTAATACCTGATCCTTTTTATAAACACTATCTATGTTCTCCGTGTCCCATGTAAATGTTAGTTCGTGGACACCAGTAAGACTTACTGCTGCATTTCCAGACAAAGGCAGGTCACCAAAGCTAATTCTCATCAAACCCGGATCGATGCTGAAAGTCTCCTCCTCTACTTTTAGCGCATGTTTATATAGATAAGATTTCGCGGAAACAAAACCCTCAGATTTTACGCTGTAATTTTTATAGCCAACTCTAACAACCTGCAAAAGCGGTTTGAGCCAGGCCTGTGTGAATTTAAATTTCTCCCTGTTACGGAGTTCTTTTTCGCTGACATTTGTCTTGCGTGGTTTATATGATCCCTTCATGTAAGGGATACCCCGTCGGGATGATCCGCTAACCGTTCCGACCTTTCCGATAAAAGGGGCGGAAATTCCATTTATAAATTTTCCCATACCATAATCTTTTGTATTTGAATATAAGAAAAAATCGTCAGAAAAAACAAATAAATTATAAATTAAACAGTAATAAAAAAGAAATAAAAAAGTATAATTATCCCTTTTTTATCCCTCTTTCATCCCTCTTTCATCCCTCTTTGATCCCTGTTTGTGTGAGGATAAGATTTGGATTTTCGCAATTTCGTTACTAGAAATCTTGCTAGAGGCAACCAAAGATGCAGGTTCCAATATCTTCCTGACGGTCACGACAAAAGCTCATTAGATAGCGCAGTTTCTAACAAACCCAACTTCGATGAACACCATGATAAGCAAGACCCTTGCACTGTTTGAGCAACGGCAGGCTGATGGGGTGAATATTCAGGTAAAACGACAAATTCCCACAGCCAATAGCTCCCTTAAATTCTGAGAGCGGCTATAGTATTAAATTCTTACCGTAATTGAGCAGTGAATAACCCTGCAAAGTAAAATGGCAGGTCTATAGTAGCTTATACGGCAATCTAATAATTCGCCGGATAATACTTTAAGCCAATAATATTACCAGCTAAAGGCCTCGTGTTCCAATGCTTATGAATTACCAGCGCAGCACCTAATGCAGAAGCCTGTGCCATAGTTGCAGCATAGACCTCAATATCCTTAAATTTCGCAGCAAGAAGATTCATATAGATTACATTTTTGCTAAAGCCGCCATCTACAAAGAGTTTCTTTGTATTTGTGCCAGAAATAATCTGCATTGTAGATGCGTATTGCAGGTGGATAAGATCTGCAATCAATTGATGATAAGCGATCCCAGCATCTTCATAATCAGCCAGATCCCTTTGCTGGAAAGCAGACTCTTTTGGAAGATTATCTAGTTGTGAAGGAGGATACTCCAGGTGCCCATCAGCTTTCAGCTTCGCAATAATATCAGAATCATACTCCATAGTTTTGAACAGACTACTATCGAATTTAAAATGGTTCGCTATTCGTTTCACCTGCTGATCATGTTCAAAGCCTGCGAATATCCGCGAAGCCTTCACTGATTTGCCCCGGTAGCTCAAATGGCTAAGGCAATTATTCCTTAATTCCTGCGGAGTTAAGGGTGTATTATTGAAAGGATTGAGACTGATACACCATGTACCGGTTGAAATCAGGACAAATGGCTCACTGAAATTAACCATGTATGGGATGAGGGCTGCAGAACTATCATGGAGCCCCCCTCCTATTTTGTAAGTTTTTCCATTAAAGGTGCCTAAGGAAATTTCTTCTGAAGAATGTATGGGAGCCAATTTGGTTTGCAGATTTTCATCGTAAACCCAGGAATGATAGTCGTGTTTTTTAAAATCCCATAACCAGGTGTGACAGCCTATGCTGGTGAGGCCAGAATAACAAGTTCCGGAGATAAGAAAGCTCAAGTACTCCGGCAAATGGAGGGCGTATTTGAGCTTTGCGAAAATCTCGGGTTTCTCATATTTAAGGCGATATAACTGCAGCCCTGAGTTTAAGCTTCCTAATGCCGGAGAGGCCGTTTCCAGCATGATCTTTTCCTGGCTTCCGTAAGTCGAATAAAACTGCATTTCCAATGCCTCCGGATAGGGTTTCAGGTAGCTGTACAATGGAGATAGAGGTTTATTTTCCTCGTCCATATATACCAGGCTAGCGCCATAGGCCGAAAAGTTAATAGCTTCTATACTGAACTTCTCAATTTTTAATACTTCATTGAGCGAGTTAAATACAAATAAATGAAGGCTGTCCAGATTTTCACAGGCCTCCCCATCTTCATCTAAAGTTTCTGAAAAGCTATCTGTTTTTTCATAGACGATCTGGTAATGCTCATCAAATAGAAACAGCTTTTTATTGGTTTTCCCTATATCAAATATGGCAATTACTGGTACTTTCATGGGTTTTTGAAAAACCTATCTCACAAATGCCATAGCTACCCCGCCGTCTACGTTAAGCA
>NZ_JBASJU010000125.1:0-1616 GCF_049655485.1 Daejeonella sp. | reverse complement strand
TTTGGCAGACAGGTAGTGCAGCGCATGAACCAGCTTGGTATGATGATAGATGTGAGCCACTCCGGCGACCAGACTTTTTGGGATGTAATTAAACTAAGCACCAAACCGATTATCGCTTCACATAGTTCGGTGTACAGTCTTGTTCCGCATCGCCGTAATTTAAAAGACGATCAGATAAAAGCAATTGCAAAAAATGGCGGGGTTATACAGGTGAATTTTAACCCAGGGTTTATCGATAGTAGTTTCGATAAAAAAGAAGCCGCATTTATTGCAAATCATAAAACAGAAATTGATTCGCTCATGAAAGGCGGTGTGAAAGATTACTATGTCCTGAATTATCTGAATGATAAATATCTTGTAGAAGCAAATGCGATGAGGCCGCCTCTATCCGCACTCATTGATCATATTGATTACATCGTGAAATTAGTAGGTGTTGATTATGTTGGCCTGGGCTCCGACTTTGATGGCATAAACTTAACACCGCAGCAATTAGATGATGTTACTTCCTATCCATTAATTACAAAAGCATTAGTAGAAAAAGGGTACAGTAAAAAAGACATCAATAAAATTCTTGGAGAAAATCTCTTAAGAGTTTTAAAAGCAAACGAAATAAAATAAGAATGTATAAGCAGTATCGGGTTCATGTAGAACCCATCATAAAAAAATTCGCAGGATCAACCGTTGAAAAAATAAAAACAACAATATGCAGTATAGAATATTCAACCACTTTCTTCTTCCTTTGTTGATTTCAATTTGCATTTCAACAAGCACATATGCACAATCATTTAACCAAAAGGAGCAGATTGTAAAACAACCCATTATCAAACTGTTTGATGCCTTATCAACCAGTGATACCGCAGGTTTAAAATTATACACTACAAGGGATGTAAAGTTTTATGAGTACGGACAAGTATGGCCTATGGATACCCTTATCCATAAAGTATTACTTGGGAGCAAGGCTGCAGATTTTAAACGCTCAAACAGCTTTGAGTTTGTAAGCACCACCATCAATAGAAATATAGCGTGGGTTACCTACTATCTGCAATCAACTTTTACCCGTAACGGGAAAGAGGATATTGTAAAATGGATGGAGACGGTCATCCTGATAAAAGAAAAAAAGCAATGGAAAATAAATACACTGCATTCAACCAGGCTGATTAGTAATTAAAACCAACATCTATAATTATAGTAATAATGAAAATCCATCCATTGAATTTCTTAAGCGATATGGATAGATGGCAAGTCTTAATGGAATTTGAGCTTTATTGATGGTTTTTGACGTTTTATAGTTTTTTAATCCCCCGAAAATTAGCTGGGCTGGTTCTGGTCTTACAGGGTTATTATCCCTATATCGGAAGTGTAGGTTTTAGCTCTAACAACAATTAAATTCCCCAGTTAAAATAATAGACTATATAAATCAACATAAAACATCTATTGTTGGAAACAAGAGTATTTGTGATTGGTTAGTGATATGCCACAGTTTAGTTTGTTTACTCAATGAGTTAACCAATAAACGTTGTAACTAATTGTGTTGCGTGAATTTCTTGACTATGGATAAGTTCAGTAAGCTCCTTTGTGTAGCAATCGAGGTTACCCGCAGACTCTCTGATCAGAGC
>NZ_JBASJU010000124.1:0-11666 GCF_049655485.1 Daejeonella sp. | reverse complement strand
GATGGGATTTTCTTTGAAATCGCTCAGGAAGAGTTAAAAATAAGAACAAGAATATCTGCGCGCAGTACCCCTTTATTGCAGAAGGTATTTGCTTATGCTGATAGGAACAGAATTTAATTTTCTTTATCACGGCATCGCAAAAAACTTGGCTTTGCATTAAGTATTTCTAAAGCTTCGTCACAAAACGTCATGGCTTACGTATATAGACATGGTAACTATTCAGGAACATACTATCTTCCTGTTAAATTTGTCACATGAAACTTAGCTTATTACTACTCCCCATTGCAATTATACTTTTTGCTGAAAACAGCAGGGCTCAAATAAAAATACCTGGCGCTCTAAAGCAGGCAGCAAACTCCCTCTCACAAAGCGGAGCACCAAGCCAACTGGAAATAGGTTCAGCTCTAAAGGAAGCGTTAGAAATTGGAGTTTCTGCTGGAACTGACAGGCTATCAATTCAAAATGGATTTCTGGGAAATGCTGCTGTTAAATTATTATTTCCACCCGAGGCACAGAAAGTTGAAAAGTCCCTAAGAGGCTTAGGACTTAATAAGCCATGCGATGATTTTATCACGAGCATGAACCGTGCAGCTGAGCTTGCGGTCAAAGAAGCAAAACCCATCTTCATTTCGGCTTTACAGCAGATGACACTACAGGATGCGACAAACATATTGCTCAGTAAAGAAAAAAACACAGCAACCACTTATTTTCAACGAGTTACCAGCGATGCATTAAGTGCGAAGTTCCAGCCTATAATAAGCGAAGCCCTTAAAAAAACAGAAGCGACAAAATACTGGACTGACTTAAGCAGCAGTTATAATAAGGTTCCATTTGTTACTAAAGTACAAACTGACCTCACTGCCTATGCAACGCAGAAAGCAATGGATGGGTTATTTTACGAAGTCGCGCAGGAAGAACTAAAAATCCGTTCGAATTCGGGGGCGAGAAGTACTGCTTTGTTGAGGAAGGTTTTTGGGTATGCGGATGGGAAGTGAGAAGTAAAGAACTCCTTCATTACTCGAAGGAGCTCTTTTATTTTTATACAGTTTCGGGAGACTTGCGTCTCGCATCTGGTTTCTTTTCTTTATACTAAGAGTCTCACCGGTTCTTCCAGCAAAGCTTTTAGCGTCTGCAAGAAAGCTGAACCTGTTGCTCCGTCCACAACCCTGTGATCACAACTTAAGGTAACCTTCATGACGTTTCCTGGAACAACCTGTCCGTTTTTAACAACCGGAACTTGTGATATACCACCAATAGCAAGAATACAAGCATCAGGCGGGTTGATTATAGCAGTAAACTCATCAATTCCAAACATCCCTAAATTGGAGATGGTAAATGTTGAACCTTCCCAATCCGAAGGCTGTAATTTTTTAGTTTTTGCGCGTTGAGCAAAATCCTTCACCTCAGCTGAGATGTGAGATAATGACTTTCCATCAGCAAAACGAACTACCGGAACAAGCAAACCATCTTCAACTGCAACTGCAACACCGATGTTTACATGTTCGTTGTAACGGATTTTATCTCCAAGCCATGAAGAATTTACGTTAGGATGCTGCTTCAATGCAACTGCGACAGCTTTCAGTACCATATCGTTGAACGAGATTTTAACTGAAGCGAATTCGTTTATCTTACCTCTTGCCTCTATAGCACTATCCATGTCGATAGCCATAGTGAGATAGAAATGCGGTGCAGTAAATAAACTCTCCGAAAGTCGTTTCGCAATTACCTTACGCATCTGAGAAACTGGTTTCTCAGTGTATTTTTCCTCTCCTATAAACTGTGGAATAGTCACCGCAGTTGAACCGGAAGATGCAGGCGTTTCAACAGATGGAGTTGAAGCTGGGGCTGCTTGAGCAACCTGTTTAGTTGACGGTGTAAACCCTTCAATATCTTTCTTCACAATCCTTCCACCTTCTGCGCTTCCTTTAACTTCTTCGATGTTAATTCCCTTATCTTTCGCAATCTTACGTGCAAGCGGCGATGCTTTAACACGTGAAGAAGAATCACTTTGTACTTCTTGCTTTTCTTCCTTTTGTTCACTTGAAGCTGCCGGAGCTTCTGGAGCTGGATTTTTGGCTTCCTCAGGACTAGTTGTTTTGGCAGCTGTAGGCTTAGGAGCAGAACCTGACTTCAATAAAGGAGCAACATCAGTTCCTTCTTTCCCTACAATTGCAATAATCCCGTTGACTTTTGCAGCCTGCCCTTTTTCGACACCAACATATAAGAGGGTACCCTCAGCATAGCCCACAACTTCCATTGTAGCTTTATCAGTTTCTACGTCGGCAAGTGCATCATCACTTTTAACTTTATCACCAACTTTCTTATGCCATTCAGCAATAACGCCTTCGGTCATCGTATCGCTCAATAATGGCATACGAATAATCGTTGCGCCCACCGCGGCAGCGGCAGCGTCGGGATCTGAGGAACTTTCATTTGAAGCAGCTTCAGGCGCTGGTACCGATTCAGCAGCTTTAGGAGCTGCGTCTCCAGCCTCTTCAACTTTAACTGGCTCTTTATCAGCTTCTTTATTTTCTACAGGAGCTTCAGAAGCGGCTCCATCTAATGCAGCTTTATAATCCTCGCCTTCCTTACCAATAACAGCAATAACGGAATCAACAGGAGCGGCTGAACCTTCTTCTGCTCCGATATATAATAAAGTACCTTCCTGGTAAGATTCAAAGTCCATGGTAGCCTTATCAGTTTCGACCTCGGCCAGAAGATCTCCGGATTTAACTTTATCACCAACTTTCTTATGCCATTTAGCGATGACTCCCTCTGTCATGGTATCGCTCATTTTAGGCATTTTAACTACTTCAGCCATCTTTATTCCAGATTATATTTGAGTATCAATAAAATAATTAGTCGCGGATATACGGATAATCCGTTTGAACGTACACATCCTTATAAAGTTCGGCTGGTTCTGGCCAAGGCGATTCTTCAGAGAACTTAACTGATTCGTCAACAATAGCTTTGACTTTTTCGTTTATCTCTTCAAACCATGCTTCATCAGCATATTTTTTCTCTTCAATAGCAAGCTTCACAACTTCAATCGGATCTTTGGCTTTATAACCTTCAAGTTCCTCTTTAGTTCTATATTTCGCCGGATCGGACATTGAATGCCCTTTGTAACGATAAGTCCTGATCTCTAAAAAAGTAGGTCCATCGCCGCGACGTGCACGCTGAACTGCTTCATCCATCGCATTATGAACTGCCACAGGATCCATTCCGTCAACAGGTGCGCATGGCATATCAAAGCCTAATCCTATCTTATATATATCAACCATGTTAGTGGTACGGGCAACAGAGGTTCCCATAGCATAACCATTATTCTCACAAACAAACACAACCGGAAGCTTCCATAACATAGCCATATTAAAGGTTTCGTTTAGTGCTCCCTGGCGAACAGCTCCATCACCCATATAGGTAACACAAACCGCATCAGTACCGTTATACTTCTCAGCAAATGCAATTCCTGCACCCAGAGGGATCTGGCCACCGACAATTCCATGTCCGCCAAAGAATTTCTTTTCTTTACTGAACATGTGCATGGAGCCACCTTTACCTTTTGAACATCCGGTTGCTTTACCGTATAGTTCTGCCATAACTTCGTTCGCACCCATTCCTTTCGCCAGCGCGTGTGCGTGATCCCGGTATGCGGTGATCATAGAATCGTCGGGCCTGAGTACAGACATCGCACCAGCCATAACAGCTTCCTGTCCGATATATAAATGGCAAAAGCCTCTAATCTTTTGCTGTCCGTAGAGTTGTCCAGCTTTCTCTTCGAATTTCCGCATCAATAGCATTGATTCGTACCACTGAAGGTAGGTGTCTTTAGTAATTTCTATTGCACTCATTCCTAATAATGTCTGTTTTGTTTTAGCCCCGACGGGGGACGCAAATCTAACCATATCTTCCTAAAAAAAGAATAGCATTACGGGTTTGTTACGACTCATTTCACAGTTTTGTACGTCCCGAAAACTGTTAAATTCCAATTTCAGGCTTGGTTTTTAAAAAAATTGTCCTACTATTGTAACATTCTGAGAATAATAGCAGTATAAGAGGCGTTAATAGTCTTGTTGTTTCACTATAAACGAAGAGGAAAAAATGGGGAAAAAAGTAATTGTAGCAATGCTACTTATGATTTCAATTGTGTCAGTTCAGGCACAAACCAATAATAAAGATCCAAAGCCTGCCGCTAAGATTGAAGATCCTGACAATCTTGCCACAGAGTATTTTTCCCAAATTATGGGAGTTGCCCTTTCTGCAACCTCTAATCTAAAACTATACCAATTTGTGTACGACTGGATTGGAACGCCGTATCGTTTAGGCGGTGTTTCAAAAAATGGAATCGATTGTTCTGGTTTTGCCTTCGAGCTATATAATAAGGTTTTTAAAACCTTAATCGGCAGCAATTCAAGAAACATATACAGTATGGTTAACCCGGTCAATAAAGATCAATTGAAAGAAGGTGACCTGGTGTTTTTTAAAATCGGAAGCCGCTCCATCACTCATATGGGTGTTTATATGGGTAATAATAAATTTGCTCATGCTTCGAGTAGTAAAGGTGTAATGATTAGTGATCTGGATGAAAGTTATTGGAGAAAATATTATTATAATGGCGGACGACTTTTGGCTGCTTTTCGTGACTAAGATTGATTAAGAAGTCCTACTAAAATATAGAAGCACCGTACTAAAATAAGTACGGTGCTTTTTATTTATTTAGCCACATCAGTGGTATTTCTTACTAATCCTATTCCTGTAAAGAAGAAAATTATTCCTAAAACAGCAAATACGATTAATGATTTAGCCCCCTCAGAATTCTGAACAAACCCTACGGCAGCATATATAAGTCCTATTATTCCTAAAATGGTTAGAATAGTTCCGAAAGTTCTTTTTAAGTTCATGGTGTTTATAGTTTCGACAGTTGTAGCAAATTGCCTGCCATGCGAAAACATTTTAGCAGGAATTTTTATTATTGTTATGTTTGTTAATACACTTTATTTTGGAATTATCTAAGAACATCGCCATAGCGCTCAGCTATATTATTATTATCATTTCTTTGGTCCCCTTAATCCGCCATGATTATTGGATCTTCCGGGTGTGCGAATATCCCAGGCTTCAAAAGCTGTTTATCAATGTGGTTCTCCTCCTGTTTTTAGTGTTTTTCTTCGGTATTGAAACAACGCCCGACAAAGTCATAAGTTTCTTGCTTTTCCTTAATACCGGATATCTCATATACCAGGTTTTCCCCTTCACAAGTTTTGGCCCTAAGCAATTGCATCGCACTAAAAAGAACGAACCCAAAAAGCAAATAGGGCTTTTCATCGGGAACGTGTTCCAGTATAACCGTAACGCCGCCGAATACTTGAAATGTATTAAGTCTAAAGATCCGGATGTAGTCATGCTGGTAGAAACCGATCAGTGGTGGGCTTCACAACTTGAGACTTTGAAAGAAAAATATCCTCATCAGCTTTTAGCTCCATCCGAAAATACCTATGGGATGTTGCTGTATTCTAAATTTGAACTGCAGGAAGAGAAGGTGAAATTTTTGGTTCAGGATGATATCCCCTCCGTGCATATGAAGATCAAACTCCCTTCCGGGGATCTGATCAGCTTCCATGGTTTACATCCTACACCACCTGTACCCCAGGAAAATCCAAGGTCTACAGAAAGAGATAAAGAAATTTTATTGATCGGTAAAGAAGCAAAGAAAACCAAAGGTCCTGTTATTGTTGCCGGCGACCTTAATGATGTAGCATGGAGCTACACCACTGAACTTTTTTCAAAAATCAGCGGCCTTTTAGATCCCCGTAAAGGGCGAGGATTTTTCAACACCTTTCACGCTAAATATCACTTTCTCAGATTTCCCCTGGATCATGTCTTTTGTTCGAATGATTTCACTTTAGTCCACATCGAAAGAATGCCAAACTGCGGTTCTGATCACTTTCCTATGTTTATTAAACTGCAATATTCGCCTGAGGAAGCTGTGCGGCAAGAGGAACCTGAAGCCGATCAGGAAGACAAGGAAACGGCAAGTAAGAAGATCAATAAGGCAACTTAGTAAACTTCCATTCACTTTCTGAAACACCATGTAAATATGCAGACTGGGAGTTGGCTGAAAAAGAGTCGGGAAACATTCGATTGAAACAAAAAATAAGCGCAAAGTAAAATCAAGGGAAAGGCGTAGCAAACCCAAATAGACAACAGGTTTCTGATGCGTTTCCTGCGCGTTTCGTGCGCGTTTCAACCAGAGAATATAAGAACACTTCCGGACGTCATTATTTGTAACAATGTCGCCCAAAACAAGTCAGATGTTCAGCAAGCAGACCAGATATGCTTGCTGAAAAATCTTTCGTATATTCACTAAATTTCAGCCATATGTATACTAATTATATTCTCCTTTTTATCGCCTTCGTAATTCTCTTTAGTTCATTTGTCACTGTAAAACAGGGTACGATAGCGGTGGTTACCATCTTCGGTAAATATCGCCGGCTTTTAAAACCAGGATTGAATATGAAAATACCTTTAATAGAAATGATCCATTCCCGCGTTTCTATTCAAAACCGCTCGGTGGAGCTGGAATTCCAGGCGGTTACTATCGACCAGGCAAACGTTTATTTCAAATCAATGGTGCTTTATTCGGTTAACAATCCCGATGAGGAAACTATCAAAAACGTAGCGTTTAAGTTTATCAACGAGCAAAACTTTATGCAGGCACTCATCCGTACAATCGAGGGAACAATCCGTTCTTTTGTGGCGAGCAAAAAGCAGTCGGAGGTACTGAGCCTGCGTAAGGATATTGTGGATCATGTTAAGGATCAAATTGACACCGTTTTAGAAAGCTGGGGTTATCATTTACAGGATCTTCAGATCAATGATATTACATTTGACGAGGTGATCCTTACCTCGATGAGTCGTGTTGTTGCTTCCAATAACCTCAAAGCTGCTGCGGAAAACGAAGGTCAGGCTTTGTTAATCACTAAAACTAAAGCTGCTGAGGCTGATGGTAATGCAATAAAAATAGCGGCCAACGCGGAACGTGAAGCTGCACAACTGCGCGGGCAGGGTATTGCCTTGTTCAGGGAAGAAGTTGCGAAGGGTATGACTCATGCTGCGAATGAAATGAAAACCGCAGACCTGGATACATCGGTTATTTTATTTACGATGTGGACAGAGGCTATCAAACATTTTGCTGAGAATGGAAACGGCAACGTCATTTTCCTCGATGGCTCATCGGATGGTATGAAACGTACCATGGAACAGATGATGAGCATAAATGTGATGGATACTATCAGCGATAAGACGAAGAAATCTTAATCCTTATTATACATCAAAGTCATTTTAGCGACCCGTTCTTCCAGCGATTCGGTAATAAGTTTTTCGCGCCCCAGACTGTCTACCAATATGGGGAATGCAAAGGGCGTGGGGCGCTTACTTTCGGTAATAACTACCTTCAGTTTCTGAATGCGCTGTAAAGCTGCCCGCAGGCGAAATTCCTCAAGCTGGAACTGCATAGCCTCATGGTATGCCTGACGAACCAGGACATTGTCGCTTTCATACTCACTAAAAACTTCAAACAGCAGCGAAGTTGAGGCCTGAAGGTGCTTGCTTTTCATGGATTTTCCGGGGAAACCGGTAAACACCAGGCCGGCAATATGTGCTATATCACGGAAACGCCTTTTGGCCATCTCGTTGGAATTCAGGCTCTTTTGTATATCTTCGAGAAGATTTTCTATTGAAAAGAGGCCGGCTTTCAAGGCTTCTTCAAGTAGTATTTCCTCATCCGTAAGAAGCTCAAATCCATAATCATTCATGGCTATTGAGAAATTCGCCTTCTTAAGTTTAGATATTCTATATGCAAATAAAGAAGCCATACCTTCATGAACCAGTCTGCCTTCAAAGGGGTAAAAGAACAAATGAAAGCCATCCCGGGAATTGAATTTTTCTATCAGAAACTCCGATCGCAGAGGCACTCTTGATAAACTAGCCTGAATTTCGAATAAAGGCTTTAATGCCTTAACCTCCACATCCAGCCCCCTTGGGCTCTTCATCTTTCCGTTCGTCCCTTCATCCATAAGTGTGGCCACCTCGTCCAGCTTTTCGCGAAGTTTAGCGGATAATTGCGATGATAAGGGCATCCTGCCGCCCATCCAGCTTGGGATGATTCCTTTCTTCTTTGCCGACTTCCTCACAAAAGCAGTCATGTCTTTAATCTTAATCAATTCCAAGCTCCTCCCGGCAAACCAGAACGTATCCCCGATCTTCAGTCTGGAAATAAAATACTCTTCTATTGAGCCAAGATATCCGCCTGTAAGAAATTTTACCCGGATACTTACATCTCCTACGATGGTGCCCATACTCAACCGGTGATGCATCGCCACTCTACGGCTATTTACTTTGTAGAGCCCATTTTCTATCTCCACTTTAAGGAATTCGTCATACTGCGACAAGGTTTTCCCGCCTTTCGTAATAAAATCCAGCATCTGATTGAAATCTTTCCTTTCTATGTCGGCATAAGAATAAGTGGTTTTAATTTCCCGGAAAACCTCTTCTGGCCGGAATCCATCTGATACAGCCAGGGTAACCAGGTATTGCATCAGCACATCCATTGCCAGCAGAATGGGATCACGGCTTTCAAATACTTCATCAGTAATTGCCTGCTTCAAAGCAGCTCCTTCCAAAAGTTCAAGGGAATGAGTTGGCACAAACCAGGCTTTGGAAGTTGCTCCGGGATGATGCCCGCTTCGCCCGGCGCGCTGCATGAAACGGGCTACTCCCTTTGGGCTGCCAATTTGAACTACAGAATCAACCGGCCGAAAATCAACACCCAAATCGAGGCTGGACGTACAAACAACCAGGCGGAGCATCTCATTATGAAGGGCATTTTCAACCCAATTACGAAGCTCATTATCGAGTGAGCCGTGGTGCATAGCCATCACGCCCGCGTATTCGGGATACTTATCGAGGATGGCCATATACCATATCTCCGATTGCGACCGGGTGTTGGTAAAAATGAGGGTTGTTTTACTGTTTGCGACGATCTCCATTACCTGTGGCAGTAGTTTTATCCCCAGATGCCCCGCCCATGAAAACTCTTCAATATTCTCCGGGATAACGGATTCGATGATAATCTTCTTCTCCTGTTTGGCCCTGATGAGCTTTACATTTTCAGGATTAAAATCATTGCCCAAAAGAACTTCTGCTGCCTGTTCCAGATTTCCGATGGTAGCTGAAATCCCCCAAATCTTTAGGGTAGAGGGGTCCGGGTATTTAAGGTTCTTTAATCTTGACAAAGCAAGCTCAATCTGGACACCACGCTTACTTCCTAAAAGCTCATGCCACTCATCTATCACAATGGCCTGAAGGTTTTCGAACAGCTTTGGATATTCCTTTTGAGCCAACATCAAATGAAGGCTTTCTGGTGTGGTTAATAATATCTCGGGCTGTTTCCTTCGTAATTCCTGCTTTTCCTTAGCTGATGTATCGCCCGTCCTGCTTCCCACCTTCCATGGCAATCCAAGGTCGTCTACAACGGATTGCATTGCCTTGCGGATATCGTTCGTTAATGCCCGCAATGGAGTGATCCAAAGCAACTGAAGGCCGTTATTTTTTCGCGTCTGAAAATCCTTGGGATGATTGTTTATATACTCCGCAATAAATGGCAGGAACATGGCAAAAGTTTTACCACTACCAGTGGGAGCATTCAGCAGTCCTGAAGATCCCTTTAAAAAAGCTTTTTCCATTTCCTTCTGGAAGGGAAATTGCTGCCACTGTTTAGCGGTGTACCACTGTCTGATTATCTGTTGACCCTGTGTCATGGCAATTTAACCGGAGGAGAGTAGGAAAAGCATTTAAAAGAAAACCCCGCTTGTGCGGGGCTTCTATTATTGTAGGTTTAAATAGTCTGCCATGATCAGCAGGCTTTCATCGCGTATGAAATCTATATCGTCCTTAGGTTTGGGCTCGCCTTTTTTCAGAGCTGGAAGTCCCTTGGCAGCACGACGCTGGTTCTCTCTTGCAAGCGATTTCGCTTCCTGATCATCACGCTCTTTTTTAAGCTGTGCTTCGTTCAAAGTTATAGACGTCTCTGCATCCCTCTTTGCAAACTCCACTATATCTTCCTTCAGGTTTTTAAATTCTGGCGATTTCTGCATCCGCACCTCATGAAGTTTTTTCAGTTTAGAGCGGGTAGCATCAAGATTTGCTACTTCAACAAATTTGCTTGGAGCAATGGTGTCCCATGGAAGGGCCCTTGGCTCAGAACTTTCGCCGTATTTTTCTTCCGGGAAAACAGTAGGGAACTCAATATCCGGCTCTACGCCGCGGTGTTGTGTGCTGCTACCATTGACCCGGTAGAATTTTGCCATAGTCAAATTGATCTGGCCAAACTCCGGCGTGTTGCCGGAACGGGAAATCGCACCACCGGTAGCTTTCGTTCCTTCAATGTTGGTTTTATTGGATGCTGTTTGAGCTGCTTTTAACATCAGCAGGTCTGCAGGGCCAATAACTCTCTTCATGTCGATACCTTGTTGTACGGTACCTTTTCCATAAGTTTGATTACCGATGATAATCCCGCGTCCATAATCCTGGATAGCCCCGGCAAAGATCTCAGAAGCAGAAGCACTAAACCTGTCGACCATCACACCAAGCGGGCCTGCCCAGGCAACACCTGCATTTTCATCTTCATCAACGTCAATTTTATTCCTCCTGTCGCGAACCTGAACAACAGGCCCCTTATTTATGAACAAACCAGTAAGACTAATTGCTTCTGGAAGCGAACCTCCTCCGTTGCTTCTTAAGTCAAGTATTACGGCGTCAACATCTTCCTTTTTAAGACTGTCAAGCAGTATCCTAACATCGCGTGTTGTACTCTTATAATTTCTATCGCCGGCCTGCATAGCTTTGAAATCTGCGTAAAACGCTGGAAGCTGGATAATTCCAACTTTGTAAGTCTTACCGCCGGAAGTTATAGTTTTAGTCGTTTTCTTCGCTGACTGATCTTCCAACACTACTTTATCGCGCACCAGCGTAACAATTTTTGGAGTAGAGCTCATATCCTGGCCTGCAGGAATAACCTTCAAACGAACAGTGGTTCCTTTAGGGCCTTTGATCTTTGTAACCGTAACATCAAGTCTCCAGCCAATAACATCTACAAACTCTCCATTTCCCTGAGCAACGGCTATAATGCGATCGCCAACTTCCAGAGTTTTCGCTTTAAAAGCAGGTCCTCCGGGGATGATTTCGGCAATCTTTACAACTTCATTCTCCAATTGGAGACGCGCACCAATACCTTCAAAAGTACGGGCAAGATCCTCATTGAATTCCTGAGCTCGGGTGGGCACAAAATAGCTGGTATGGGTTTCTACAGATCCCGTAAAGGAATTCATGAAAATCTGGAACACATCCTGATTATTGAACTTTGTAGATTGAGATACCTGATTTTCGTATCTCTTTTTTAGGGTTTCAGCGATCTTAGACTCATCAGTCCCCGTAATCTTCAAATTAAGGGTTTCGTACTTAATCTTTTTAGCCCAATGAGCGTTTGATTCAGCCTGAGTTGCAAACCATGGCATCTTTTCCCGATCATAGACATAATTCTCATTTGATGCAAAGCTGAATTTGTTATCAATCTGCTTCAATGCATAATCAATTCTGTCATTAAAACG
>NZ_JBASJU010000123.1:0-1679 GCF_049655485.1 Daejeonella sp. | reverse complement strand
TGCCCGGAAATAAGTTCAATCATGATACTATTGGGATGCTGGCGATAGATGCAAAAGGTAATCTTGCCGGTGCTTGTACAACCAGCGGTATGGCTTTTAAGATGCATGGACGCGTGGGCGATTCTCCAATAATAGGCGCAGGATTATATGTAGACAATGAATATGGTGCTGCTACATCCACCGGGGTAGGTGAGGAAGTAATCAGAAATGTAGGAAGCTTTTTAGTCGTGGAACTTATGCGGCAAGGATATTCTCCGGAAGAGGCCTGTAAAGAGGCGGTGATGCGGATTATTAAAAAGAAACCGGGAACTGCAAAAGATATACAGGTGGGATTTCTAGCGATTAACAAAAAGG
This sequence comes from Daejeonella sp., assembly GCF_049655485.1. Taxonomy (GTDB): domain Bacteria; phylum Bacteroidota; class Bacteroidia; order Sphingobacteriales; family Sphingobacteriaceae; genus Daejeonella. The sequence continues at coordinate 1,325 of NZ_JBASJU010000123.1, read as the reverse complement.
GGGAGTACGGGGCCTATGCCATACAGAAAGGCTTTAGTTTTGCGGTCTGCGACAAAAAGGACCAGAAACAATTATATAAAGGAATCAGCTACTATTAATGAAATATGTCCTTGAGATCTGCGTCGGTTCTTTAGGTTCGGCACTTGCAGCTCAGAAGGGAGGTGCCGATAGGATAGAACTTTGCGATAATTTATATGAAGGAGGCACAACACCTTCTTATGGCATGATCAAGACATGCAAATCGCTGCTAAATATTCCAGTATTTCCAATTATACGGCCTCGAGGCGGTGATTTTGTGTATTCTGAAGAAGAGTTTGAGACCATAAAACAGGATGTATTAGCTTGTCGTGAACTCGGTTGTGAAGGACTTGTTTTTGGGATACTTAATCCTGACGGAAGTGTTGATAAGGATAGATGTTTAGAGCTCGTGAAGCTATCAGGCAAAATGCAGCTCACTTTTCATCGGGCCTTTGATCGTTGCAGCAATCGAAGAAAGGGGCTGGAAGATATTGTAGAAATGGGATTCCATCGCATTCTAACCTCGGGAGGCCAGGATCACGCAGAAGATGCCATTTCCGAATTGGGAATGCTGGTTGAGCGGGCGAAGAATAGAATTATCATCATGCCTGGTTCCGGTATAACCGGAGAGAATTTATTAAAACTTGCAAAGGCGACAGGAGCTGTGGAATTTCATAGCACAGCTAAGACAAAGATTGATCCCCTGAAAGGAAATCATGATCACAATAATTTAGACGCACAATATCAATTTCAAACCGATGCAGACAAAGTCCGGGAAATGCGTCAAATTCTAAATTATTAAAGTGTCTTATCCTGGCGCAAAGGAATCATAATCCATGAACCGTATAGACCGTATATCTGCCATCCTTATTCACCTTCAATCCCGTAAGGTGGTTAAAGCGCAGGATATCGCCGACAGGTCTAATATAAGTTTACGTACCGTTTATCGCGATATTCGAACGCTTGAACAAGCTGGCATACCTGTAATTGGCGAAGCTGGAACGGGTTATTCTCTGGTAGATGGTTATCGCTTGCCTCCGGTGATGTTTAGTCCCGAAGAGGCCCTTGCATTTCTAACTGCTGAAAAGCTCGTTGCCCAATTAACCGACGGGCCAAACGCTGAAAATTACAGTTCAGCAATGTTCAAGATCAAAGCCGTACTTGATCAAGATAAAAAAGATTTGCTGCAAAATATCGGGGAAAGTTCTCGAAATCAACTATCATGCACGTTATAATCAGGAGAAGACCGAGCGCCTGGTTGAACCCTTAGGAGTATTTTACTCGGATAACAGTTGGCACCTTATTGC
>NZ_JBASJU010000122.1:0-29154 GCF_049655485.1 Daejeonella sp. | reverse complement strand
ACCCCCGGTTCACCATTTAAAGCATCTATTTCCAGCCCGGAATCATCAGCAAAGCAATTGAGATGAAAGCGATCATAGATATAATGGCTTTTTTGTCCCGCATTAGCTTCAAACGTTCTTCCCGTTTCCGGGATCTCATCCGTACACGATATGTCATTAAGACTTTTTAAGATGAATTTGTCCCCGGCGATAGCCTGGATCTCATCCACTTTGTGCTGATTATTACTTGCAAACACTAATTCCATCAGAAATCTTTCATTACGTTCCAGAACTCCCGTTTTTTGTCTGTATTGGCACTCATTTCTTCCAGGCCGAAGGTGGCCAGGACTTTAACATCCAATTGTTTTTCCGGCTGATTTGCCCCCATGGGAGGCAGGCCAAGCCGTTGGGGATTTATGCCAAAAAGGGCGGCTTTACTAATGCTGAAAAAATCCTTTAGCTGTCCAAAGGTAGAGTCCGGATATTGAGCTAAATTGAGGATAGCAATGTCGCGGAGTTCCAGTTTCTTTGCAGCCATAATCTTCATCAGCATCTCTTTATGGGGAGTATTAAGATTCTTATGGGTATTATCATCCACGATGATCAGAAAATAACGGTTATTTTCTCCGATATAATCGAAGCTCGCTTCCTTTAATCCCTCTTCCGCTATTTCGCTGACCGATCCCTGTACGTTTTTTTCGACGACTACCGGTTCAGATTCTTTTTCAACAGCTATCGTTGCAGATTCTTTCTCAACAGCTACCAGTTCAGACACTACTAACACCTTCTCCACCTGCACCGCATCACCAAGGTTATATAAATCTTCATTCATCAAAAACCGTAATGCATTAATATTATGTGTAATCAGTTTCTCCATCTGTAGCTATTTACTTTAAACACCCCCTTACCTTTCAGTTTTCAGTTTTCAGTCTTCAGTTATCACCTTTCACCTTCCACCTTTCACCTTTCACCTTTCACCTCATCTTCCCCCGCAAAGGTAAAACCATCTGTTAAATTTAGTTAAATGAAACCGCCTTATTTCCGAAAACCTTAACTTAGATGCAATTCAGTAAAAAGGTAGATATTCAGCAATTCAGGTATCAGAATAATTATCTTGAGATATCATCTCCCAGGATTTACTCGTTAATCATGTGTTAAAACAAGGATTAAATGCCAGCTAATTTTTTAATTCATTGATTAAGGAATTTTATCGATAATTTTGCAGAATTAACCCATGAGCTGGCCTCTTCGGCTGGCTATTATTTTTGTAGGGTTGAACGAGTTAAAAAGCGCAGAATGATCTGCTAAAAGAGAATGAGAATACAAGAAATGAAAAAGACCTTTGGCTTAATAGCTGCATTACTGCTAATTAGCCTCGCGCAGGTGAATGCGCAAAATACTGTTCCCGGTACTCAAAAATCATTGGATAAAGTTGTAGCCGTTATTGGCAGCTCTATTATTCTGCAATCGGAAATCGATATGCAATACGCTCAGTATCTGTCACAGGGCAATCCGGATAATGCAGATGTCAGATGTGAAATCCTGCAGGGATTGATTTCTCAGAAAATACTTGGGCAGCAAGCTATTATTGACTCCATCGCGGTAACGGAAGATGATATAGACAATGAAATTGACCGGCGTCTGCGGAGCAGTATTGCTCGTGCTGGCGGACAAGAGCGCCTCGAGGAATTTTTAGGTCGGTCCCTGATTCAGTACAAGGATGAAATCAGGCCAGACATTAAGGAGATGCTTATCGCAAATAAAATGCAGGGAAAAATCACTGAAAACGTGGCGGTTACCCCTTTAGAGGTAAGACGTTATTTTGAGGCTATTCCCAAAGACAGCCTGCCATTCTTCAATACAGAGGTTGAAGTGGGAGAGATTGTAATTCATCCCGAAATGAATGATCTTGAGAAAGAAGCTTTTCGCGATAGAGCAGAAGCTTTGAGGTTGAGAATAAAGGGAGGTGAGGATTTTGCGACCCTTGCGCGCTTGTATTCACAAGATCCTGGCTCAGCACGTGAGGGTGGGGAACTTGGTTTTGTGGACCGCACAAGTTTGGTAAAGGAATTTGCCGCAGTAGCGTTCAAACTTAAACCCGGGGAGCTTTCTCAGGTGGTTGAAACAGAATTCGGGTTTCACGTTATCCAGTTGATCGAGAGGCGTGGGGAGCAGGTTAATGTACGTCATATCCTGATTAAAACAGAAGCAGTTCCTGCAAGTTTAGTACGAGCAAAGGCCCAGATCGATAGTATTTATAATAACGTGCTGAATAAGAAGATTGTCTTCGGTACTGCAGCTTCTTTGTATTCTGATAATAACGACACTAAATATAATGGTGGGATGATGCTTAATGCAGAGAACGTTCAAAGCCGTACTACTTTTATTCCATCTGATAAACTTGATCCTGCAGTATTCCTTACAGTGGATACAATGAAAGTTGGAACGATATCCCAGCCATCCTTATTTACTGCTCCTGATGGAAAAACAGGCTATCGAATTCTTTATCTTAAATCGAAAACAGGCCCGCATCAGGCTAATCTTGAGCAGGATTATCCTAAGATTAAGGAAGTGGCTTTTGAAGATAAAACTAACCGTACTATTAGTGAGTGGTTTGAAAAACGCAGAAAAATCACCTATATTAAGATCGATTCGGAATTTCAAACCTGTTCGGAAATATCGACCTGGACCACTGCCCAAAATTGACATATGAAGAAATACGCAACCGATGTTGAAGCCGTAGATGCGCTGCATAGTGCCTATAAAGAAATCAGAGACGAGATCGGACAGATCATTGTTGGGCAGGACGAGGTTGTTAAGTCAGTATTAATTTCAATTTTCAGTAATGGCCATTGCTTGCTTGTAGGTGTACCAGGTTTGGCAAAAACCCTCCTGGTACAAACTGTAGCTCAGGTTCTTGATCTTTCTTATAACCGTATACAGTTTACGCCCGACCTGATGCCTTCAGATATCATCGGATCAGAGATTCTCGGAGAAGACCGTACTTTCAAGTTTATTAAGGGGCCCGTGTTTTCTAACATCATCCTGGCTGATGAGATCAACCGTACCCCTCCTAAAACTCAGGCTGCATTGCTTGAAGCCATGCAGGAAAAGGTTGTAACAGTAGGCGGTGAAACTCACGTGCTTCCGAAGCCTTTCTTTGTTCTGGCCACCCAGAATCCCATAGAGCAGGAAGGTACTTACCCCTTGCCAGAAGCACAGCTGGATAGGTTTATGTTTAATGTTTCTTTAACTTATCCTACTTTTGAACAGGAACTGCAGGTTGTGAGAAATACAACCGCGAATCGTGAAATTACATTAAGGAAGATATTGAATTCTTCTGAGATAAGCTATTTCCAGCAGCTTGTTAGGAATATACCAATCACGGATCATGTATTGGAGTATGCTGTTTCCCTGGCTGCTAAAACCCGTCCCGGGACTGTCACGGCAACCGATGAAGTAAATAAATTTATAAGCTGGGGTGCAGGTCCGCGTGCCTCGCAATTCCTGGTGTTGGGAGCTAAATGCCATGCCGCCATTACCGGTAAATATTCTCCGGATATGGAGGATGTTCAGGCTGTAGCGGAGTCTATCTTAAGACACCGGATAGTGCGCAATTATAAAGCAGAGGCAGAAGGAATCAGTACTGAAAAGCTGATCAGCAACCTGCTTTAGTTCTCTAGTTTTCTATCACTTCAATATTGGCGATAAAAGCACTCTTGTGTTCATCTGAATAGGTACCGTAAGCGTCTATCATAATCCCTTTGTGACCGTCTTTGCTCTCAATAGCATAAATAACTGAGTTATCATCCGGGTCGCTCATGCCTTCAAAACGGTAGTATTCCGTGATCTTGAGGTCCTCTGCACTGAATTTCTCATCTATTTTGCTGCAGAATAAACAGGCGTTATCGTAATCGAAATCATAATCATAGCCGCGACTGCGGAGTCCGTTTATAGCTTCGACGAGGTTGGGGTAGTTTTGGGGACTGCTCATGGTAAAGTGAAAGGTGAAAGGTGAAAGGTGAAAGGTGAAAGGTCGGCCATTATCAACTCTCCATTTTCAACTCTTAACTTGAACTACACTAATATAACTATTCTTAGACATTAAAGAAGCCTTATAAAATGTCCGATAAAATCTAATCCGCTGGCGAAAACAACTCCACAATCACATTCCATTTAAACCCTTCCTGGGATTCCCAAATCCGGACATAATTGTATTTAGCTGTCGTGTTATTGCGGGTTATTTGAGCAGTGCCGTAAGAGTATGCCAGATCGCTCCCTATGGAGCGGTCAGCATCAACCGACTCTGAAAAGATATTTATTCCCTGGTCGTAGATAAATTTCTTGATGTTTTCCTTCCCGATTATTGGTTCTGACCCTGGAAATAGCAAACGGGCGTTTTCACCGATGAATGAATGATAGCCTAAAGCAGAACTTTTTTTAAGCGCACTGGCAAAGAGCCGATCGGTAGCCATAATCATTTCTTCCCGCTGCTTCAAGCGCACCGGAGAAAGTTGCCTGAAAAACCTCAAGTCTTTTGGATCAGTAAAATTTAGCTGTGGTTCAATCTTTGGTTTAGGGTGCGGGGTTCCTATATCAAGGGCAAGTTTCCATATGCCCCGGTTAGTCGCGCGCCAGATCGACAAATATTGACCATACGATTTTGAGCTGTCGCTAAAGTCAGTATAAATATACGGACCTGTGGTAAAGCCCCAATCACCGCTTCTTGAAATCCGCGCATAGGAAGGTTCCCAAATCAGCTCCCCGGGATCCGCTTGTTTTTTATCGTAAAATTCTTCCGCACTTACCGGCTGGGGCCTGAACACCAGGGTTTCATCATCAGATACTCTTAAAAAAGCTTCTCTTAATCCATTTTCTTTAGCTTTTGCAGCAAAGTAATTCTCCGCTGCTACTAATGAACTAACTTTCCCGGTGCTTACCTGCCCGAAAGTGTTTAATGTAATTGATACCAGTAAAACGATTATAGCAGTAGACCACTTCATTCAAACCTATTTTTTTATTCTCATTTACATTAATAGTGCCATTATTGAGTTTTCACCTTTCACCTCTCTATTGTCTGCTCCAGGTAGTATTATTATCCTTATTATCCTTCAACTGTATCCCCAGTGAATTCAGCCCTATCCGGATTTTATCGGAGGTAGTATAATCTTTATTCAACTTTGCTTCAGAACGCAGGCTGATAATAAAGTCCATTATTTTGCCCATGTCGTCTGTCTGATGATCTTCTTCTTTCAATCCAAGCACATCAAGCACGAAATCATTCATCAGCATTTGGAGGGCATCGATATCCGACTGTGTTGCTGCAGCTTTGCCGTCATAAATACTGTTTATGGTATGTGCTGCCTCAAAAAGTTCAGCAATCAGTACAGGGCTGTTAAAGTCATCATCCATAGCTGCGTAGCAGCGCTTAGAAAGGTTAGCTACGTCAATAGTAGAACTTGCCGAAGGGGATAACTTGCTAAGTAGCCCGAATGCATTCATCAAACGTTTAAAGCCCTTGTCGGATGCCTCCAGCGCATCATTGGAAAAGTCGAGAGTACTTCTGTAATGCGCTTGCAACATAAAAAATCGAACGGACATGGGGGAGAAACCCCTGCTAAGAAGCGGATGGTTCCCGGTGAAAAGTTCTCCGGGAAGGAAACCGTTGCCCTTCGATTTCGACATCCTTGTTCCATTAACTGTCAGCATATTGGTATGCATCCAGTACTTTGCAGGCTGTACATGATTACAAGCCTGCGACTGCGCTATTTCATTGGTGTGATGGGTTGCTGCAAGGTCCATTCCACCGCCGTGAATATCGAAACTGTCGCCAAGGTATTTACTGCTCATTGCCGAGCATTCAATATGCCAGCCCGGAAAGCCAACTCCCCAGGGCGATGGCCATCTCATAATGTGTTCAGGTTTCGCTTTAATCCATAGTGCAAAATCAAGCCGCCCGCGTTTTTCATTCTGCCCGCCAAGCTCCCTGGTGTTTTCCAGTAAGTCATCTAGCTGCCGGTTGGTGAGGATGGTATAGTTATATTCTTTACAATATTTCTCGACATCAAAATAGACTGTTCCACTTACTTCATAGGCATATCCATTCGCGATGATCTGTTTGACCATTTCTATTTGCTCGATAATATGCCCTGTTGCCGTAGGCTCTATACCTGGAGGAAGCGCATTGAACAGGCGCATCATATCATGAAAACCTATGGTATACTTCTGCACAATCTCCATAGGTTCAAGCTGCTCCAGCTTAGCCTTTTTAGCAAATTTATCATCCCCTTCGTCCCTATCCCCTTCAAGGTGCCCCGCATCGGTGATATTACGCACATAACGCACTTTATAGCCTGAGTGAAGCAGATAGCGGTAGATAAGGTCAAACGAAACGAAAGTCCGGCAATTACCTAAATGCACATCGCTATAAACGGTCGGCCCGCACACGTACAAGCCCACCATCGGAGGATTTATAGGTTCGAACTTCTCTTTGTTTCGGGTAAGGGTGTTATAAATGACCAGGTTGCTATCCATGCTGCAAACTTAAATATTGAAAATCGATTTTAGGGATACAGGGCTTTATTTTAATTCCAGATCGGTCCTGACGGGATAATGATCCGAGAGCTTTTTATCGACGATCAGGTAGTTCTTAATAGTGAACTCCGGCGAAGCTAAAATATAGTCGATCTGGAAATTAGGAAACTCGCCATTGTAAGTTATCCCAAATCCACTTCCTTTTTTTTGGAAACTGTTCTGCAATCCTTCGGAAACATTCTGAACAGTGTAAGAAATGGGTGTATCGTTGAAGTCTCCGGCAATGATGTAAGGTGTTTTAACTGTTTCAGCATGTGAACGGAGAATCTTTACCTGGTGGGCTCGCTTTTCAAAAGCCTGTTTTAAACGGCTGCCTATCTTTCGGGAAGACTCTACATCAGTATCAATTTCTTTAGTAACCTTTTTAAGGTATTGATAATCTTCAGGCTTGAAACTGATGGATTGAAAATGAACATTATAGATCCGAAATATTTTCTTCCCCACCTGGACGTCTGCATAAACTGCTTCATTCCAGTTCATCTTTTTGTCAAAAAGAACCTTGCCGGTTTTTATTATGGGATATTTAGAAAATATCGCTGTACCTGTCGATTCATAGTCGTTGTCGATAGTGGGCTCATAGAAATAGTATTTGCTATTCAAGATTTCAGGTATCAGTTTGCTAAAGTTGTATTCACTCCGCGGCCGGTTGAAGAACTCCTGGAAACAGAGAACATCAGGCTGTTCTTTTCTTATAATATCGAGAATCTGCGCTTTGGTGAATTTGTCGTTCTTATCGCCAAACTGCTTGAAATTGTGTACATTATAAGTAAGGACGCGAATAAAGCTTTCTGAGGATTTGGGAACCATAATACCGGAACTTTCTCTGAATCCGACATAACTGGTGAGGATATTCCAACCGCCAATGATAACCAGGAAAGAAAGCAGTGCGTATCTTGGAGAGCTTATCAGCCAGTAAATAACAAAAATTACGTTCACTGCTAATATTCCCGGATAGGCAAGCCCGAAGAATGCGGGCACCCAGAAGCTGTTAGGATCCACGAACGAGGATAAATAGGCGAGAAGAAGTGATACGACTGCGACGATATTGGCAACAAGTACAAGTTTGTTAAATACATTTAAGCCCGACTTCTTCTTTTTCCTGCGCATTATTTTTTGCTTGCTTTGAATAATTGCTCCTTTTCTAATTTCGTCAGGCTATCGTAACCTGATTGCGAGATCTTGTCCAGGATCCTGTCGATAACTTCCTGATTTAAAAGTGGTGCTGATGCTGGAGCTGTGCTCTTATTCTTCACCACTTTTAGCTTGCTTCGGCGTTTAAAGATATTGGCGAAGTCTGTTCCGCGGTTCAGTTGCTGGATATACACAAAACCTAATATGGCGCCGCCAATATGTGCAATGCTGCCACCAGGTTCGGAGCTTATGCCGATGATATCCAGCACAAAATAGGCGAGGGCCAGGTATTTCAATTTAACATTACCAAGAAAAAGCAATTGAATGGTAAAATTGGGTACCAATGTAGCCGTGGCTACTACTACTGCCATCACACTTGCTGATGATCCCAGGAGAATGGAACTTTGTACAGAGTTACCGAATACCGGCAAGAGATTATAGGCGAGCAGGTATAGCAAAGCCCCCGCTATTCCCCCTGCCAGATAAGTGAATATAAATTGTCTTTTACTTAAGAAGTCGAGGAAGATAAGCCCGAGCCAGTAAAGCCAGAGTATGTTAAACAGAAGGTGAAAAAAGTCCCTCTGGGTGAACATGTATGTGATGATGGTCCAGAATTTAAATGGAAGGAGTTCATAATAAGCGGGCATCGAGAGCTGCAATACCACCCAATCGGCAGCAGTATCGCTTCCACCGGTTAAGAATTCACCAGCCGCCAATAAATTGATCGCAAGGAACACGATCACATTTATTCCTATGAAAAGGAATAAGGGGTTCCCCGATTTGAACACTTTGTAATATAATTCGCTGAAAATTGACTTTTTCATAAAAAACGATCATTGCGGCGAAGCCCCCATAATTTTACTAAAATAAAACCAAATAAGGCTCCTCCTAAATGCGCATAATGTGCGATCGAATCTCCTTCGATTTGTTTTACACCCAGGAATAGTTCCAGGAGTATATACGCAGGAATAATGTATTTTGCTTTAATTGGAACAGGAATAAACATGATCATTAATTCCATATTCGGAAATAACATTCCAAAGGCTATAAGCAGACCAAAAATAGCACCGGAGGCACCTACCATGGATGATAGATAGATCCCTAACAGTTTGCCTGCCTGTTGCTCAGTCATACCTGAATAACTGATTGTCCCTTTGGCACTATCAATTATATACGAACCATCATTCACAATACTTCCGGTGATGCTATAAACTTCAAAAGCCTGTACCATCAGCTGAAGCGCTAGTGCGCCTAAACCAGTAAGCAGATAGAAATTCAGGAAGCGTTTGGAACCCATCACATATTCCAGTGCAGTTCCAAAAGAGTATAGGGCAAACATGTTAAACATGATATGGAACAGCGACTGATAGCTATGCATAAACATGTAGGTAATGACCTGCCAGATGCGGAAATCCGGGCTGTCGAAATAATGGACTCCCAGGATTGAAGTCATCAGGGGCCCGCCAAACATCATCATGGCGATATAGAAGATGACGTTTATTATGAGGAGGTTTTTAACAACCGGTGGAATATTAGCTAATGGATTCATAGATGCGCTTCTGGCTATTTTTCAAACCTTTGGATTAACTCTTCAATTGTAAATGTACTTATAATGGGCTTTCCGCTAAGGGATATATTTGGCATCTCACATCCAAACAACTCGTCGATAAGAATATTCATCTCTTCTGATGATAGGGCTGCACCTGCTTTTATAGCCGTGTTCCTTGCCAATGCCCTCGCCAGGCTGTCCCTCTTATTTAACTTTAGAGCGCTCTGATTATTTTTGAACCCTTCAATCAAGTGCTCCAGCATATCCACTTCGCTGATATTCGGGCCGATATCGGCAGGGATTCCTTCAATGATCAGGGTGTTTTTTCCAAATTCCCTGATCTGGAAACCCAGCGACTGGATATCAGGTAAGAGGTCTTTCACCAGTTCGAAATCAGCACCGTTTAAAGTAATCGTTTGAGGAAATAAGCTCTGCTGGCTGGCGCCCTGCCTGCTTTCAAGCTGCTGTGAAAAGCGTTCATATAATATCCTTTCGTGCGCCGACTGCTGGTCAATCAGCATAAAACCCGACTTGATCTGCGAAATGATGAAACGATTATGTAATTGAAAAATCTGTTTTCCAGTGGACTGGAGATGACGGTTCTCAATTTCTATATTACGGTTCCCCGGAAGTTCAAATGTCTCCTGACGTGCTTCTGGTTGAACGATCTCGTAAAGCGACCCCCAGTTTTTCGTGACCGTTTTGCGTTCTTCTCCTGCATTTCTAAGGAAAGGGATCTCTCTTTCAGTTCTGGCAGCCGTAAAAGGATTGAATTCCGGATTAAACGCAATCTGTGGCGGGATAATATCCTCATGCGCTTTCGGAGTAATCATCTGGCTGAAACCAGTCTCCTGATTAAAATCAAGGGTGGGGCTGATGTTGTACTTACCCAGTGAACGTTTTACCGCCGACCGAATGATCGCATAAATAGCTTTTTCATCCTGGTATTTGATTTCGGTTTTTGTGGGATGAACATTGATATCGATTTTAGAAGGGTCGATGTCGATGAACAGCACGTAAAGGGGAAAACTATCCGAAGCTAAGACCTCTTCATAGGCATTGAGAACGGCGTGATTAAGGTACGGATCCCGAATGTAACGGTTATTTACAAAGAAGAATTGTTCACCGCGGGTTTTCTTAGCAAATTCAGGTTTGCCGATATATCCTTTTAATCCAATAATGCTGGTCGCTTCTTCAACCGGCACCAGCTTTTGATTATATGCGTTTCCGAAAAGGTGGATAAGCCTTTGTTTTAAGCTCCCGGCTGGTAAATGATAAACCTCGTTGCCATCATGATGAAGAGTGAAAAATACCTCGGGGTTTGCGAGTGCAACCCTCTGAAACTCATCATTGATATGGCGCATCTCCACAGGGTTCCCTTTGAGGAAATTTCTTCTCGCCGGGGTATTGTAGAATAGATTCTTCACGCTTATGCTGGTTCCGGGCATGGCCGAAACAGGCTCTTGTCTGATAACCTCAGAGCCTTCAATACGAATGCAGGTTCCTAATTCATCTTCATGTCGCCGGCTTTTTAGCTCAACTTGTGCAATAGCCGCAATGGAAGCCATAGCCTCGCCACGAAAACCCATGGTACGTATCGCAAACAAATCTTCTGCCTTCCTGATCTTTGAGGTAGCATGCCTTTCGAAACACATACGCGCATCAGTCATGCTCATCCCGCATCCATTGTCGATTACCTGGATCAGGGATTTACCGGCATCTTTTATGATGATCTGGATCTTATCGGCACCGGAATCGATAGCGTTTTCGATCAATTCTTTAAGAGCAGAAGCAGGCCTTTGAACCACTTCTCCGGCAGCGATTTGATTTGCTACCGAATCAGGTAAGAGCTGTATTATATCAGACAAATTATTTTCCTTTTTATTATGATGATCAATGAGAGCAAAACCACCGGCCTTTTTAAGGGCTCAAAGGGTCATTTTACTGCAACCCTTAGGGTTTTTTTTCAAAGCCTAAAGATAAGGTGTTTTAATCTTTAAGAGGGACTATTGACTGAACGATTTTCAACAATGTTGGGGCAGACTCTTCCCCGACTTGATCGGGGATCTCGTCAAAGACACGCGGCCCAAGCCGCTGTGTCTGCCGGCCCCTGGCGCCTGGCAAATTCCTTCCTTCCCTGACTTGTTTAGGCCAGCCTGCCGAGTAACCTAAAATAATAATACTCTACTAATTTGGTAGACTAATTATACTTTATACTTTTGTAAACATATTTGATAACTGGTAAACGGACATAATGTTAAAGGCAGTATTTTTTTTAATGTTTATGTCATCACTGAATCTGCAGCTAAATGCCCAAAAAACTATTATCAAGCAAAATTTATACTGGTTACGCTACTATAATCAACTTTCGATTACTAAGAAAATGACCTGGCATAATGAAATAGATGATAGGCGTTTTTTTGAAAATAACCGTCGTCAACAACTAATTTTTCACTCACGGCTACATTATAAATTCATAAAGAATATTGATGTTGCGGTCGGCCTGAGCTACTCCTCTCAAAGCCCACAGGATCCCAATTCTACTTCCGGGCTCAGGATACCTGAATTCCGACCCATCCAGGAAATCAGCTATACTAGTTCCTTCAGTTCAAGGCTTAACCTGCAGCACAGACTAAGAGTTGATGAACGGTTTAGACATAAAAATAATAATCTAGAACTTCTTGAAGGTTATGATTTCAATTTGCGATTAAGATACAGGCTGCAGTTAGTTTATAGAATAAATGAGCCTGATGGCAAAGTTCCAATAGCAGTTAAGATTTCAGATGAGTTTATGATCAACTCCGGAAAAAACTTTGCAAGTGCGCACTTTGATCAGAATAGAATCTATGCTGGTTTTGAGCTTGGTCTTCAAAACAACCTGTCAGCTGAACTGGGGTATATGCATCTTTATCAGCAAAGGGCAAACTTCAATCAGTTTTTCGAGAGAGACATACTTCGTTTAACCGTATATCACAAAATTCACATTTAAACAGATGAGTGCAGAGAACTTAGAACGTATTACGACGGTAGAAAGCCGGTCTAAAACCATACAGAATCTATGGTACGGTATTCCCATTGTGTTGATGGTTGGCTTAATGCTAATACTAGTATTCAACTATCACGAAACCTTTTCACTAGCACGCATTAAGAATGGCCTCGACTATAATTTCCTCATCTTCTTGTGCATCGGCATCTTTGCCCAGTTGGTTGATGGAACTTTAGGTATGGGTTATGGCGCTACCTCTACTTCATTCCTGATTTCATTTGGAGTGCCGCCAGCTACAAGCAGTATGGGAGTGCATGTGGCTGAAATGTTCACAACGGGGGCTTCCGCTATTTCTCATCACAAATTTAAAAACATAAACAAAAAGCTTGTATTAAACTTGCTTATCCCTGGTGTGGCAGGTTCTGCTTTGGGAGCATATTTATTGGCAGATGTAATCGACGGCGATTTAATCAAGCCATTTATCGCTATTTACATGATAATTTTGGCGGTAATCATAATCATAAAGGGCTTGCGTCGAAACATCCAAAAGTAGAAAACGAAAAAAATTGGCGTTTTGGCCGCGCTTGGGGGCTTTATTGATTCTATTGGTGGGGGAGGCTGGGGACCTATCGTTACTTCTACCTTAATGGGTCGAGGAAGAAATCCTCGTTACACCATTGGTTCTGTTAATACCGCGGAATTTGGGATTTCTTTCGCCAGCGGGATAACATTCATACTTTTTGATGGTATTGGTGCCTGGCCCTTGATTGCTGGCTTAGTCATCGGTGGGGTAATTGCTGCGCCGATAGCGGCTTATTTGGTTAATAAAATTCCTAGAAAACCAATCACTGTTTTAGTGGGATTATTGCTCATTTTTCTAAGCCTTCGGACGCTTGTGAAAATACTCCTTGTCTAAGGTTAATAGATGATCGATTATTTCCCTTTTCTGATTTATATTTACAAACACGATTACACCTCAACAAACCTTTATGAAGAAAATTTTTCTCTTTGCACTCCTTCCTTTTTTATTCGCCTGTTCATCGAAACAAGATGCCGACCTGATTATACATAATGCGATGGTCTATACCGTTGACGATAAATTCTCTGTAGCAGAGGCTTTTGTGGTAAAGGATGGGAAGATCATTGATGTAGGTAAATCTAAAGATATGCTTGATCTATACTCCGGCGAAAAAATCGACGCAGGCGGTAAATCTGTTTACCCCGGATTTATTGACGGACATTCGCACTTCTATGGTTACGGGCAAGGGCTCCAGAATGCAGATCTTACCGGGACTAAGAGCTGGGAAGAAATATTGGCCAGGTTAGTGACTTTCTCAAAGGAAAATAAAGGTGAATGGATCGTGGGCAGAGGCTGGGATCAGAACGATTGGGATGTTAAGGAGTTTCCTGATAATCAGAAGTTAAATGAACTTTTTCCGAATACCCCAGTTGTTTTATCCCGCGTAGACGGACATGCTGTGATAGTGAATAAAAAGGCGCTTGACCTGGCTGGGATAACACCAGGCCAGAAAGTGAGCGGCGGCGAGATTGAAACTATCGATGGGAAGTTGACAGGTATTTTAGTCGACAACGCTGAAAGCCTGGTATACTCAAAGATCCCGGGTGCTAATAAAACGCAGATGCAGGAAGCCCTCTTAGATGCACAGAAAAATTGTTTTGAAGCAGGGCTGACCACCGTTACGGATTGCGGCATTGACCACAGTTTGGTCCCGGTCATCGATGAGCTTCAAAAAGATAATAAACTTAAGATGCGTGTGTACGCAATGCTTTCTGATAACAAACCGAATTACGATTACCTGTTTAAAAATGGGGCCTTTAAAACGGATAGGTTAAATGTCAGCTCCTTCAAAGTATATGCGGATGGGGCACTGGGATCGCGTGGTGCTTGCCTGCTGCAACCTTATAGTGATAAGCCTACATCGACCGGATTTTTATTAAGCGATAAAAGGCACTATGCCGAGATCGCGCAATTACTGGCAGATAAGGGTTTTCAGATGAATACGCACGCTATCGGCGACTCTGCCAATCGCGAGATATTAAATGTTTATGCAAAGGTTCTGAAGGGTAAAAACGATCGCCGATGGAGAATTGAACATGCCCAGGTTGTGAACCAGGCTGATTTTAAATCATTCGGTGAAAATAATGTCATTCCATCGGTGCAGAGTACTCACGCTACTTCGGATATGTACTGGGCAGGCGACCGGCTTGGAAAGGAACGTGTAAAAGGTGCCTATGCTTTCAAGCAGCTGCTCGACCAGAATGGGTGGATTGTTCTGGGAACTGATTTTCCTGTAGAGAATATTAATCCCATGTATACTTTTTATGCTGCCGTGGTGAGAAAGGATATGAAAGGATTTCCAGAGAAAGGGTACCAGACGGAAAATTCACTCAGCCGTGAAGAAGCCCTTCGAGGGATGACCATCTGGGCCGCTAAAGGGAATTTTGAGGAGAAAGAGAAAGGCAGTATCGAGAAGGGGAAATTTGCAGATTTCGTAATTCTTGACCAGGATTTGATGAAAGCTGCTGATGCCGAATTATTTAAAATCAAAGTATTAAAGACTTTTGTTAATGGAGAAAGCGTTTACTCCAGATAATGAAGCTAATCCCAACTGTTTTTATTGCCTTCACGATTTTTACCTTATTGTTAGCTGCCTGTGCGCCCTCAGCGGAGCACCGTCACAATGAAGAATATATAGCCGAAGAGAAAAGTGCAGCAGCGTCCACTGTGCTGCTTAATAATTCGGAAAAACCTATTCCCCTTCAGGACTTGCAAGACAAAGAAATTGCAAGTGTTAATATGGGCTCAGCTCATGCGACAGCATTTGATAGCATACTAAATAAATATGCAGCGGTCAGAAGCTTTTCGTTTTCAGGTGATTCGAGTTCAGCAGATAAGAATAGTTTAAATGCTGCTCTTGAGCCCTTTAATACATTAATCCTGCAGATCACAGACCAGGCCTTAAAAGCCCACGGAGCCTTGCCGTTTATAAAAGAGATCCAGAAAAACAGGAATATTATTTTAAGCCTTAGCGGCGATGTTCAAAGCCTGGCACTCCTCGACGAAATCAAAGCGCCACTAATATGGTCAAATCAGAAGTCGGAGGAAAGATCCATTTTTGCAGCACAGCTTATCTTTGGTGGTGTGGCTGCACAGGCTAAATTACCAAAGAGTATATCAGAAAATTACCCGACTGGTGCGGGATTTTCTACCAGTGTCGTACGTTTAAAATATTCTGTTCCTGAAGATGCCGGAATAAATATTTCTGATTTGAAGGGTATTGATAAAATCGCCGCAGAGGCCATCCGGAAGGAGGCTGCACCCAGTATTGCCGTGATGGTGATAAAAGACAATAAAGTTATTTTCAATAAAGCCTACGGCACGCATACCTATAATAGTAAAATACAGTCGAAGACCAGCGATATTTATGATGTCGCATCCCTTACAAAGACTTCAGCGACAACCCTTGCGGTGATGCGCCTCTATGAACAAGGGAAACTAAAGCTTGACACAAATGCTGGCGCCTATCTTCCCAAAGCACGCAAAACCAGTAAGAACCGCATACTTGTCCGTGATTTAATGCTTCATCAGGCTGGCTTGGTTCCCTTTATCCCTTTTTATGTAAAGCTCACCAAAAACGATCGGAGTAGCGACTCATCAGCAGCGTATCCCACCAAAGTTTCTGAAAACTATTTCCTCCGAAAAGGATATTTTCAGGACGTCATGTGGCCCGCTATGCTGAACTCTGCTTTAGGTAAAAAAGATACCTATGTTTACAGCGATTTGAACATGTATTTCATGAAGGAAATCGTTGAAAGTCTTTCTGGAAAGGCCCTGGAAGATATTGTCCAGACCCAGTTTTATGAACCACTTGGTATGGAACGTACAGGATTTAAGCCCAGGGAACGTTTCCAAAAAGACCAAATTATTCCTACCGAGCAGGATGATAAGTTCCGTAAATCCCTTCTCCATGGTTATGTTCACGACCAGGGTGCAGCTATGGTAGGAGGTGTTGCAGGGCACGCCGGTTTGTTTGCAACTACTAACGATCTGGGTATTCTTTATCAGATGCTTCTCAATGGCGGAACGTATGGTGGCAAACAGTACTTTAAGCAAGAAACAGTCGAAAAGTTTACAGCCCGTTACTCTTCTATAAGCCGCAGAGGCCTGGGTTTCGATCGTTGGGATCCGAAAAGTAAAAAAGGTTTTCCGTCAAAACTGGCCTCGCCGGAAACCTATGGACATACAGGCTATACCGGCACTTGCGTCTGGGTCGATCCTAAATATAATCTGGTGTATATTTTTCTATCGAACAGGGTGAATCCAACCGTTAACAATAAGTTATCGAAACTAGACATCCGCGAAAGGATACAAGACGTCGTCTATAAAGCAATTCTTAAGGGGGAACGCTGACGCAACTCCACTTCTAATCATTGCCTTGTCCGGCTTCTCATCTTTCCCTTGTCTTTACTCTTTGCTCCTTGCTCCTTGTTCCATCTTACTATTCTTACAAAACCTTAACATTAATATCCTTTTATTAAATTTACTTTGCATCATTGAAAAAATTTTTCGCATTATTTAATGCAGAGCTTGTAATCAATGAAAGAACCAATTATAAAATGAAAATAGGAATTGTATGTTACCCCACCTTTGGAGGTAGCGGGGTTGTAGCCACTGAATTAGGGAAGGCACTGGCAGATAACGGCCACCAGGTACACTTCATCACATATAGACAGCCCGCGCGCCTTGATTTTTTCTCCGCGAACCTGTTTTATCATGAGGTCTCGGTCTCAAATTATCCCTTATTCGATTACCCGCCCTACGAACTGGCGCTTGCCAGTAAGCTGGTGGACGTGGTGAGATTCGAAAAGCTTGATATTTTGCATGTGCATTATGCTATTCCACATGCATCCGCTGCATTTATGGCTAAGCAGATCCTGGCAACTTATGGCATTCACGTGCCGGTGGTAACTACACTTCACGGTACCGACATAACCCTGGTGGGTAAGGATCCAACATATAAACCCGTCGTAACGTTTTCTATCAATCAGTCTGATGGAGTTACGGCTGTTTCAGAAAATCTGAAAGAGGATACTTACAAGCATTTTGATATTACCAAGGATATTAAAGTTATCCCGAATTTTATTGATTTGAGCCGGTTCAGCCTCAAAGCAAAAGACCACTTTAAGTTAGCTATTGCACCAAATAATGAGCGTATCATCATCCATACATCCAATTTCAGAAAGGTGAAGAGGACCCAGGATGTAATCCAGATTTTTGAAATCATTCAGAAACAAATTCCTTCTAAGCTTCTTATGGTGGGCGACGGACCTGACAGGGTTTATTGCGAACAGCTTTGCCGTGATCTGGATATTTCAGACAATGTCCGGTTTTTAGGTAAGCAGGATGCAGTAGAGGAAATCCTGTCGGTCTGCGATTTATTTGTCATGCCTTCCGAGTCGGAAAGTTTTGGTCTTGCAGCTCTCGAAGCTATGGCCTGTAAAGTTCCCGTTATCACATCTAACGCAGGCGGTTTGCCAGAACTGAATATCGATGGCGTAACCGGTTTTATGGATAATGTTGGAGATATTGAGGCCATGGCGCAGCATTCGATTTATATCCTGGAGGATGATACCCGCCTGGCTGAGTTTAAAGAAGGCGCACTTAAACGTGCTCATGAATTTGATCTTGGGCTGATATTGCCGATATATGAGAATTATTACAGCGAGGTAATAGAGAAATCGAAGGCGGAGATATAATTGTCCGTCATCCCGAGCAGAGCGAGGGACCTTCAACAAAAAGCCCCTTCCAGAATCTCTGAAAGGGGCTTTTTAATAATTTGATTTATCTTATTGCTGAGGTGCCATTGGCGGCGGCGGCGCTACTACCGAACCTGGTTTCGCAGGAATGATATTGATCATTTCCAGATCAAAAACAAGCGGGGTAAATGGTGGAATACCCTGATTTCCTTGCTCTCCATATGCTAGATTAGATGGCAGAACTACAGTTGCTTTAGCTCCCTTTGGCATAAGAAGTAATGCTTCTTCAAATCCTGGGATAGAACCTTGCATTCCTACTGGCATTTTAAGGGGCTGGTAATCACGGCCAGGATTGAAAGTGCCACTTTTCTTAGCTATATCAGCAACACTGCTGTCGAATACTTTTCCGCTTAAGAATGATCCGGTGTAGTGTACAACGACAGTATCGCCAGCCTGAGCTTTCGGGCCGCTTCCTTCTTTAGTAATTACATAGTTTAATCCTGAACCTGAAACTATAGGCTTCAAGCTTTTAGAAGCAACATAGCTTTTTATTTTCGCAGTCTCACTGCTCTTGGCCAGATCCATTTCTGCTTTCAGGAATTCGTCGATCTTGCCACGGAATAAACTGTCGTTCAATTTTCCTTTAGGGATAACTTTATCAACTTTGATGGTGTAGATCAGATATTTTGCAGTAGTATCAGCTGGCTGCGGACGACCCATTTTCATGACCATTGAATCGATATTGATCTTAAATGTTGCACTGTCGCCTTCGCTAAGAAGTCCCAGAGCCGCGAAAAGATCACCTTTAAACACTGATTTCTCTTTTACAAGTAACGATGGACGGTCATAATCATAAGAACTGTACAAAACAGAATCTCCTTCAGTTTTTTCGATAGCTTTAAAAGCTACGAAATCACCTTCTTTAATTGTTTCGCCGTCTTTGTCAGTGTGGATCTTGTACATCATATCCCCCTCACCTTTTTCAAAGTTGTTACAACCGGTAAATGCAGTTACTGCGATACCTAACACGATTACTAATTTCTTCATTGTCTTTTTTATCTGTTATTAATTGTTTCTGTTTTATTGCTGCCTATGCAGCGTGTGTATATTATTGGATTAAAAGTGTTTTATATTCAGGTAAGATAGTGTTAAATTTTTCTCTTACAACATCTACAGGATCATCTGAAGCACCGCCCGCAGCATTCCTGTGCCCGCCACCATTGAAATATTTTTTGCAGATCTCGTTAGCGGGGAAGTCGCCGGTTGAACGGAGCGACAATTTAACCTTGTCTGGACGTTCAATAATCATAGCGGCCAGGCGTATGCCATTTATCGACAGGGCATAGTTAACAATCCCTTCAGTATCGCCTGTGGAGATTTGGTATTTTTCGAGCTCGGCTTTGGTAATAACTATGATAGCTGAGTTGTATTCAGGAAATACCTCCAGTTTATTGAGCAGGCAATGTCCCAAAAAGCGAAGCCTGTTTTCAGCAAAATTATCATAAACAAGCTGATGGATCTTAGAGTTTTCCGCACCACAAGTGATGAGTTCCGCAACGATGCGATGAACTTCAGCTGTTGTAGTAGGAAAACGGAAAGAACCAGAATCGGTCATGATTCCTGTATACAGGCAGGTTGCCACATCCTTGTTTATGAGTTCCTTTTCGTCCATCACGTTGACGATAAAATCATAAATCAGTTGAGCAGTTGCGCATGCATTGATGGTCCAGTGCCTAAAATCATCAAAATCTTCAGGCTCCAGATGGTGGTCAATCATAACTTTCTTGCCCTTCGCTTCACGCACCAGTTCCCCAAGTTCATTGATCCGCGAAAGCGCATTGAAGTCTAAACAGAAAATAATTTCCGCATTCGCTATCAATTCTTTCGACTGCTCTTGCTTTTCAGTATAAATAATGACTTCCGGGTTGTTGGGGAGCCACTGCAGGAAAGTAGGGTAATCGGTTGGAGTGATCACATGAACATGATGCCCTTTCTGGATCAGGTAGTTGTATAATCCGAGTGATGAACCCATAGCATCGCCGTCAGGCTTGTGATGTGTAGTGATCACAATGTGCTTTGGTTCAACTAATAACTCTATAAGAGGGGCTAAATCTGACATGTAAATAAAAAGAAATGCAAAGCTATTAAAATTACTGATTACAAGTAGGTGATTTATTAAAATCCTTTAGTCTTTGATTTATTAGCCGTACTTTTGCACCAAATTTCAATTACCAAGATGGCAACGAACAGAACTTTTACAATGATTAAGCCCGATGCTGTAGCCAATGGCCACACCGGAGCTATTTTAGATGATATTATCAAAGGCGGATTTAAAGTTATCGCTTTAAAATACACCCGTTTAAGCGGTGATATTGCAGGTGAATTCTACGGAATCCACAGAGAACGCCCTTTTTACAATGACCTTGTTAGCTTTATGTCGTCAGGCCCGATTGTAGCCGCGATACTTGAGAAAGACAATGCAGTGGAAGATTTCCGTAAATTGATCGGTGCAACTGACCCTTCAAAAGCTGAGCCTGGAACTATCCGCAATAAATACGCGAAGTCAATTGATGCGAATGCAGTACACGGATCTGATTCGGATGAGAATGCGCAAATCGAAGGAAGCTTCTTCTTTACAGCTTTCGAACGTTTCTAAAATAAATTTGGATCGCCCTGAGATAGTTAAGCTGTTTCCAGGGCGATTTATAATTTAAGCTATGAAGATTTACGAAACCCGCTTTCTGATCTTTTTCCTTGTGATGCTTGTGGTGCCAGGTGCTATCTCGTACATCGGCGGATGGGATACCAAACTCGATGGCCTATTTGTGCTGAAAGCTTTCTCGATAGCATGCTTCATGACGGTGCTTTATTACCTCTTACTGAAGAACGGCCTGGGAACAAAGCCTTAATACTCAACTTTCCTTCTTCCTGCCTCATACTTCCTGCTTCGGACTTCTGACTTCCGACCTCCGTCTTCCGACCTCCGACTACAAAAACACAATCTCATCAATAATACTGCTTCCCGCCCTCTCATTCATCTTCTCAATAATATTTGATCGCATCATCAGGAGATCATTCTTTATGACAGATGATTCTACCCGGATAAAAAGTTTCCGGTCGCGGATAAAGATATCTTTAGTGCGGTTTGCAACTGCCTTTCCCATCATTTCCGGCCAGGCAACGATAAGCGAAGTTTCGTCAAACTTCCGCCTCAGCTTATACACCTGGAGCATTTGCTCGATGGCGTCTTTAAGGGGTTTGTCATTGGTGCGGCTCATTTTAGGTGAAAGGTAAGAGGTGAAAGGTGAAAGGCGAAAGGTGAAAGGTGAAAGGTGAAAGGTGAAAGGTGAAAGGTGAAAGGTGAAAGGTGAAAGGTGAAAGGTGAAAGGTGAAAGGTGAAAATTATTGGGTAAGTTACGATTTTTGCACGATAGGTAAGTGGGCTTCAGTTTTCAGTTTTCAGCTTTCAATTTTCCTCGTTCAACTTCAAAAATCCTCACTCCAACTCCCAATTCATTGAAAATTGTCTCCACCCGTTCTCTACTCGTGTCCGTGATAAATATCTGACCAAAGTCCTTGTCGGAAACCATTTGCATTAACTTAGTAGTGCGCTTATTATCGAGTTTGTCGAATATATCATCAAGCAGAAGCAGCGGCTCAAATCCTTTTTGCTGAAATAAGAACGAATATTGAGCTAATTTCAAGGCTATCAGGAAAGATTTTTGCTGACCCTGCGAACCAAATTTCTTTAAAGCCATCCCATGAATGGTGAAGCTAAGCTCATCCTTATGTATACCAGCGGTCGTTCGTTCCAGTAAACGGTCGCGTTCCAGATTCCTTTTTAACAAGGCCGCAAAGTCGTTCTGCAATAGCGGCGATTCATAAACAAGCTCCACTTCTTCTGCTTCTTCACTTATAAAGCGGTAATGCTTGTTGAAAATTTCGCGGAAATCCAGCATAAAGGCTTTACGCTTTTCGAATATCCTGGTTCCTGAAATAATAAGCTGCTGGTCATAAATTTCCATCAGGGAAGGATCATATCTTCCAGAAGTAGCAATCTGCCTTAATAGGGCATTCCGGTTTAGGAGGTTCTTATTATATATGATCAATTCATCAAGGTATGAACTGTCCGTTTGGGAGATCACATTGTCGATAAACTTTCTTCTTTCTTCGCTTCCCTCTATAATCAGGCTGATGTCATTGGGGGAGATCATAACCAGGGGAAATAGTCCGATATGGTCTGCCAGCCTTTGATAATCTTTTTTATTCCTCTTGAAAACCTTTTTCTGAGCCTTTTTTAAACCGCAGTAGATAGTTTCATCTTTTTTATCCTTTTTAAATGATCCCTGGATCATAAAGAGGTCCTCCCCCTGTTTGATTTGCTGGCTATCGATGGGATTAAAATAGCTTTTACAAAGTGAGAGGTAGTGGATTGCGTCCAGCAGATTAGTTTTTCCAGCCCCATTATTCCCCGTAAAGGCGTTAACCGTTGGAGAAAAACCCAATTCAGCCTCGGAATAATTTTTGAAATTAATTACTGATAATTTTTGGAGCCACATACATTCGCAAGCTGAAGCGATCCTGCAAATTTACTCTTTTCAGCGTCTTTTAGCTCCCTGAGTAAAAAAAATCGAAGGCCGCTGATTTAAAAGTTGATACTTAATATGAAAAATGTATTTTTGCGGATAATTCGTTTCGGTGGAACGGATTTTTATTTTTAAAGACAAATGTCAAAAACTCAAAACGAAAATTTACCCGAAGCTGAAAATCCGCTTGGGAATGCCGGCAAGTTTGTTCAGGAAAATTCAAAAAGCTTAGCTGTAATAGGAATCGCCATTGTTGCACTGATATTATTATATTTTGGATATCAGAAATTCTACCTTGCACCAAGAGCTGAAAAAGCAGCCAATGAAATGTTCAAGGCTGAGGAGTACGCAGCTATAGATTCATTAAATGACAGGGCAATTTCCGGCGATGGTTCATATCCGGGATTTGAGAAAATCGCTGACGAGTATTCAAATACTAAATCAGCGAATATAGCAAATGCTTACCTGGGAGGCCTTTACCTTAAAAAAGGTGAATTTCAAAAGGCAGTTGATGCGCTTGGCAAATATAGTAGTACCGGCAGTCCTGTAATTGATCCACTGGTATTGGGAATGCTTGGTGATGGGTATAGCGAACTTAAAGACTATAGCAAAGCAATAACTTATTATAAGAAAGCAGCAGATAAAAACAAAAACTCTTTTACAAGCCCCTTATTTCTTAAAAAATTAGGTCTTGTATATGAAGAGCAAAAAGAATTTAGCTCTGCGGCTGATGCTTATAACAAAATAAAAGTTGAATATCCGGAGAGCTTTGAAGCCTCCACTATTGACTCTTATATCGCCCGTGCTGAAGCACAGGTGAAGTAATTTATATTATTTTCAAAATGGTTGTCAGTAAAACTGACAACCATTTGTTATTTTAAGGCTATGGCAACACATTTAAAAGGGCTTTCAGATTTCTCTCACATAGAGATACCTTCTGCAGAAGATTTCAAGTTTGGGATAGTTGTATCCCAGTGGAATGCTGAGGTAACTGGTGCCTTATTGGAAGGAGCTTATGCTGCATTGGCCAAAAATGGCGCCCTGGCTGAAAATATCATTGAAATACAGGTTCCAGGAAGCTTTGAGCTAACTTCTGGGGCAGACCTATTGCTTGCGTCTAAAAATGTCGATGCGGTTATCTGCCTGGGTTGTGTTATACAGGGTGAAACCCGTCACTTTGATTTTATCTGTAACGCGGTTGCAAATGGTATTACGAATGTAGCTCTTAAATACAGCAAGCCTGTGATTTTTGGTGTCCTCACTACCGACAACCTGCAGCAGGCCAAAGACCGGTCGGGCGGAAAACACGGTAACAAAGGGGAAGAAGCCGCGGTCACAGCAATTATGATGGCTCAAATCCAATCGACGCTTTCTTAATTATTTTTTTTAATAACTATTTCTGCCGAATTACGTATATTAAGCAAACCGTTAGCGAAATAATGATACTTGCACAAGCTCAGAGCGAAAAGCAAGCTTCGTTGCCGGTGAAAAAAACAAACTTTAAATTGATGAAAAAATTAATTGTCGGCATTCTAGCTTTATTCTTGCTTAGCTCCATGTTACAGGCATGTTCCTCTAAGTTATGCCCTGCTTACGGCAGCTATCCGAAGTCCAGGCATTAAAAAAATCATCTACCTATTTTTATTTGACATCCGTATTATAACTCTATGCTGTGGGGATGGTAAATTTGTGTCCTCAATTTATACGTATCTCCGGATCGTAATACCTACATAGAAGCATGAATTGGATACAATTGACAAACCTTGATCAATTACAGGACATCAAGGCCGCCACAGGTTATTCTGTGATTTTTAAGCATAGTACGCGTTGTTCGATAAGTATGATGGCCAGAAAAAGGTTTGAATTTGACGGGGAGGTAATTCCTGAAAATACCCCCCTTTATTTTCTTGATCTGATTGCCCACAGAGAGATATCTAACCAAATAGCAGAAATATTTCAGGTCCACCACGAATCACCACAACTCCTTCTTATCAAGGATGGTGGATGTGTGTACGAGACCTCGCATGGAGGGATTTCGGCGGAGGAGTTAGCGGAACAGATTAGTGGCTAGAAATTTTTAATTAGAGATTAGTAATTCGGGATTAGTTTTAGACAGGGTCGACTAGACGATTCGCCTAACAACTAATTCCTAATCACCGGTCTATTAATAATTAAACGTGACATTCTGGAACAAATCAGTATGCAAACTCTTAGCCACCGGACAAGTGATTGCGGATCTTTCCAATATAGCTTTTTCTTTGTCGGTGTAATTTCCTGAAGGGAAGTTGAAAACAACCTGGATTTCACTTACTCTGCGGGGATCGGAGGCCATCAACTTTGTTAAAGAGCAGGTAGTGCCATCTATATTGATTCCGTGCTCTCTGGCTGCAATACCCATGATGGTTAACATGCAACTTCCCAGCGAAGCAGTAAGTAAATCTGTTGGAGAAAAGGACTCGGCTTTCCCCTGGTTGTCAAGCGGTGCGTCAGTTATTGTTTTATTTCCGGAGTAGACATGAGTTGCTTCGGTTCTGAGTTCGCCGAGGTAGGTGGTTTCTATAGTTGCCATGAGGGATTGATGTTAGTGAGAACGAAATTAAAGAATTTCCGAAGTAAATGAGTAAAGAAACAAAGAGCAAAGATCAAGGACAGGTCCCGGCTAAGAACTATCTGGGGTTCGAAGAGCGTAGATGGGCATTTTTTTGTGCAAAGATTTTGATCCTATGTCAAGGTGGGTTATGCCGTTTGCAAGTCTTTGTTCTTTGCTCCTTGTTCCTTGCTCCTTATATTTTCACATTGATCTTTACTCCAAAATAAGTACTTTTGCATCATGATCGATCTTCCGGTTATTCCAGCCAACCAAGTACAACGTAAACCAAACTGGTTGCGTGTTAAGCTTCCTGTTGGGAAAGAATATGCGCATGTTAGAAGCCTTGTTGATACGCACAAGCTTCATACGATATGCGAAAGTGGGAATTGCCCCAATATGGGGGAGTGCTGGGGGGCCGGTACAGCCACTTTTATGATTCTAGGCAATATTTGTACCCGTTCCTGTTCTTTTTGTGCAGTAGCCACTGGCAGGCCTTTGGCCGTCGATCTGGAAGAGCCTGATCGTGTTGCTAATTCAGTTAAGCTTATGCAGGTTAAGCACTGTGTAATCACTTCCGTAGACCGTGACGACCTGAAAGATGGGGGCTCAACGATCTGGGCAGAAACCATCAATGCTATTCGCCGCGAAAGTCCGGATACTACTTTAGAAACTCTGTTGCCTGATTTCCGCGGGATCTGGGATAATCTCGAACGCGTGCTAGCCGTACGTCCGGAAGTGGTATCGCATAATCTGGAAACCGTACGCCGCCTCACCAAAGAGGTTCGTATACAAGCAAAATACGACCGTAGCCTGGAATGCTTACGTCTTATCAATAAAGCCGGCTTAAGAACCAAATCCGGGATAATGCTTGGGCTAGGGGAGACGGAAGAGGATGTGTTAGAAGCAATGACTGATCTACTCGATGCAGGTGTGCACATATTAACACTGGGCCAGTATTTACAGCCTACACGTAACCACCATCCCGTAATCGACTGGATCACACCAGAACAATTCGACAAATACAAAGTTGTTGGACTGGAAATGGGTTTCAAGTACGTAGAAAGTGGGCCGCTTGTTCGGTCTTCGTATCATGCGGAAAAGCATCTATTTGATTTTTAGTAATCTTTTTGGTCAACCCTTTCAGGGTTGCTAAATTGATAGTCTTTTCTGCCCCCGGCTGCAAACTAGCTTTTTTTATAGGACGATTTATTTGAAGTTCCTCCCTCCGGTCGGAATAACGCGTATCTTTTTAGGAAAATAGGGATTTCTTCTCGCGGTGACGAGGCTCTTAATAAATCAGTGAGCTTGCGCTCGTTGAAATTAACCCCCATTTGAAATGATAAGATATTTCGACGGGTGAATTAAACATAGTAATTAATACAAACATCGATAGCCGGAGAAATCTTCTTTCCTAAAAAAATGCCACAGTCATTCCGACCGAAGGGAGGAACCTAACCCCTTAATAACAAACGGTAATCGTTCAATAATATACCTTGGCGGTATACTGTTCATCCCCTCCGCACTCAATTCATCCCCCGCCTTCCCATGTATAAAACAAGCAATTATCGCTGCTTCCTGAGGGGAGTAACCCTGAGCCAGAAAACCTGCAATCATACCAGTTAATACATCACCCATTCCACCAACAGCCATAGCTGGGTTACCTGTTGGATTAATCATCACATTTCCATCCGGCAGGACGATGAAAGAATATTGATTTTTTAAGAGAATGATGATGTTAAGCTCAGCTGCTTTCTCACGGGCATTTTCAATCCTTTCCCACCATGAAGTATATTCGCCAAACATGCGGTCAAATTCTTTCACGTGAGGCGTGATGATGCTCATGCCTGGCAGGTTGTTTAGAAGCTCTGGCTTCGCGGACAGCATATTCAAAGCATCCGCATCAAGTACTATTGGTCTGTTATAGCCGTTCAGAATATTTCGCAATACATCAAGCGTGTTGTCGCCAGCCCCAAGTCCCGGCCCGATAGCAATAGAAGAGAATTTAGCCAACATACCATTTGGTATTAGAGTGTTTCTATCGATGGTCATGATCTCGGGTGAACGGGTATTTAGGGCACTGTATCCGCTTTCTGGAATACATACCGATGTGAGTCCCGCACCTGAGTGTAAACAAGCGTCTGCACACAGCAAAGCTGCCCCCATAGTTCCATTGTTTCCAGCGACTATAAGTGCATGTCCAAAAGTACCTTTGTGGCTAAACCGTTCTCTCGGTCTTAAATAAACTTTTATATCGTTTTCTTCGAGCAGTTTCCAATGGCTTGGGAGCGATTGAATATATTCTTCATCGAGTCCGATAGGTACTACCTTAAAACTGTTCAGGGATCGTGCTGATTCAGGGAAAAAGAAATTGATCTTCGGGCGCTGAAAAGAAATGACCAGGCTTGCTTTTATTGTCGTTGCATCGGATGAAATATCACCTTCTGAAGGGAAGCCGCTCGGTACATCTATCGAAATAACTTTTTTGTGTAGGCTGTTTATGTGATCGATCAGTTCTTTTAATTTCCCTTCTACAGGTTTGTTAAATCCTGAACCAAGCAGCGCATCGATTAGAACTTCGGCATTTTCTTCCGGAAATGGTGTGGTATCTGACAAATCCGTTATATGGATATTCGTTAGTTTTAATCGTTCCCGGTTAACATCAAAATCTTTGGTTGCCTTATTCGAAAATCTACTGATTTTTACAGAGATATTTTTATAATCATCGGCATAAAGAAGACGTGCGACAGCTAATCCATCGCCTCCATTATTGCCCGTTCCGCAGTAAATACTAATTGGTATGTATTTGTCTGTAACCTCTTTTTGAAACTCTTTAACAAACGCTATTGATGCTGCTTCCATGAGATCGATTGAGCTGATGGGTTTGCTGGAGATGGTGTGGGCATCTGCTTCACGGGTTTGTTGGGAAGTGAGAAGGTTCTGCATATAACTAAGATAAGAAAAGGCTTGCCTTCGGCAAGAATTCTTTACCGCAGAGTTAGGATTTTTTACCGCGGAGTGCGCTGAGTTTTACCTGCCTGCTGGCAGGCAGGCGCAAAGTACGCAGAGGCTGGGCGGATAGAAATACCTACAAACAAACTAAACTGTTACTCTTATAAGCTTCTCGAAAAAACTCCGCGAACTCAGCGCCTAACTCTGCGTACTCTGCGGTTTAATCTAGCTTACCTGAAATTACTTACTTTTCATCTCAATTCCTAGATACTTCCCCGTATGACTCTTCTTCACCTTCACCAAATCTTCCGGCAATCCTGAAAAAAGTATTTCTCCACCACCTGATCCACCTTCTGGCCCCAGATCGATTACCCAGTCAGCAACTTTGATTACATCCAGGTTATGCTCAATTACCAGTATAGTATTGCCGTGGTCAACAAGTCGGTTCAAAACTCCGAGAAGTACACTGATATCTTCGAAATGCAGACCCGTAGTTGGTTCATCCAGTATGTAAAATGTGTTTCCCGTGTCTTTTTTAGAAAGCTCCGTAGCGAGTTTGACACGTTGTGCTTCTCCTCCTGATAAAGTGGTAGATGATTGTCCGAGGCGGATATATCCCAAGCCTACTTCAGCAAGGGTTTTTATCTTACGGTATATAGAAGGTATTGGTTCAAAAAATGCAACCGCATCTTCTATACTCATATCCAGAACATCACTGATTGATTTCCCGCGATAACGTACTTCAAGTGTCTCGCGATTATAGCGTTTACCCGAGCATTCTTCACAAGGTACTTGTACATCCGGCAGGAAATTCATTTCAATTAATTTCATTCCCGCACCTTGACAGGTTTCACAGCGCCCGCCCTTTACGTTAAATGAAAAACGGCCTGGCTTATAACCCCGGATTTTTGCTTCGGGAAGCATAACATACAGGTTCCTGATATCCGAAAATACTCCGGTATAGGTAGAAGGATTTGACCGGGGTGTCCTGCCGATTGGTGTTTGATCAATC
>NZ_JBASJU010000121.1:0-11414 GCF_049655485.1 Daejeonella sp. | reverse complement strand
ATAAAGCAAAACGTAGTACCCAGGCTATGATACTAAATAGCATCACGGTACGGATCCCGAACTTATAAAGGAAGAATGGGATTGTCAGGATAAATAAGGTTTCAGATATCTGTGAAATGGACAAGAGCAAATTGGGATGCTGTACACCAAATGAATCGGGATAAGTGCTTTTGAAATCATCCAAAAAAGAACCGCCAAATAGATTGGTAATTTGCAGCGCAGCACCAAGAAACATCGAGAATATGAAGAAAACGGCAAGTTTCCTTGACTTAAAAAGTACAAGGGCGTCCAGTCCCAGGGTAGCTGAAAAACTTCTTGCTTCTCCGGATTTCAAAGGTGGCCGGGGCGGCATAGTAAATGAATAAAGCCCAAGAAGGAGAGAAGCGGCCGAGGCGACGTATAATTGCATGGGACTTTTGGTAAAATCAAGCAAATCTACAACCCACATGGCAGCAATAAATCCAATGGTACCCCAAACGCGAATAGGAGGAAAGGATTTTACAATATCCATGTTATTCTTTTCCAGCGCGTTATAGGAAACGGTATTTGCAAGTGCAATTGTAGGCATATAAGCCATACAATTGAAAAGCATGATAATATACAAGGAAGGGTAGTCTTCAATTTGAGCAGCTAATAATAAAAGAAGAGCTCCGGCAATATGGCATGCGCCCAATACACGCTCAGCATTGTAAAACCGATCCGCTATGATGCCCATAACTGCGGGCATAAACAATGAAGCTATACCCATTGTTGCAAAAATACTTCCTACCTCTACACCACTGAATTTTAGGGTGACTATCATGTATCCACCCAAAGAGATCAACCATGAACCCCAGATAAAGAACTGAAGGAAATTCATGATAATAAGGCGTAGCTTTATATTCATATGCTGAACATTTATGAGAAAAAGATAGAACTATTATAGAATATAAAACAATTGAAATTTAAAGTAGACTGTAAAGGTGCTTAAGAAGATCTTCTTTTGGCCAGTTCATCACGAATCTTGGCTGCCCGCTCATATGCTTCATCCGTAAGAGCTTCTTTTAATTTAGCTTTAAGCTCTTCCTCGCTCAAGGAACTATAACTAAGTGCTGCTGCAGGAGTTTTCTCTTCAGGCTGGGGTTCAATATTCTCCAGGAATACAAACTCATTTCCTTCAATTACAATCCCTGCGGTTGCAAGTATAAATTCATAGGTATAAATAGGGCAGTCAAATCTAACCGCTAAAGCAATGGCGTCGGAAGTCCTCGCATCGATTTCAGTCACCTTTTTTCCATCGCTGCAAAGGAGTTTTGCATAAAAAATCCCATCCACCAAATTGTAAATAATAACTTCTTGTATAGTAATAGTGTAGGCTTCCGCAAGTGATTTAAAGAGGTCGTGCGTAAGTGGCCGACTAGGTGTCATCTTTTCTATTTCGATGGCGATAGCTTGTGCCTCGAAGCCTCCTATAATAATAGGAAGCCTTCGGCGCCCACTTACCTCACCAAGAACCAGAGCGTAGGCCCCTGATTGCGTCTGGCTGTAGGATAATCCAACTATATCTAATTTAATTTTCTTCATTAAGAAAGCTTAACATTTAGGTAAATCACTAATAATTATTTAAGAATGTGATTTATAAGCTTTTAGAGCCTCCGTCAATTTCGGTACAACTTCAAAAGCATCACCTACGATTCCGTAATCTGCAACCTTAAAAAATGGTGCTTCAGGGTCTTTATTGATCACCACGATAGTTTTTGATGAACTTACACCCGCCAAATGCTGTATCGCACCGGATATTCCAATGGCAATATAAAGATTCGGGCTGACAGCGATTCCCGTTTGTCCCACGTGCTCTTCATGAGGACGCCATCCTGCATCCGAAACAGGTTTGGAACATGCAGTAGCTGCTCCAAGAACGTCGGCCAGTTCTTCGATCATTGACCAATTTTCCGGGCCTTTTAAACCTCGTCCTGCTGAAACAACCAGTTCAGCATCAGGTAAAGCTATTTTATCCGTGGCTCTGACCACATCAGTGACCGTAATTCTCACGTCTGAGTCTTTGATTTCTGGTTGGAAGTCTTCAATATTAGCTGTTCCCGAGTTTTCAGTAACCTGGAACGAGTTAGGGTTTACTGCAATTACTTTAATTGCAGAATGCAGCTCTACCGTAGCGAAGGCTTTGCCCGAGAATGCAGTTTTTTTGACAGTAAAGCTATTGTTCTCAATTTGCGGGAGCTCTACAGCAGAATCCACTAAAGCTGCTTGCAACTTTACAGCAACTCTGGGTGCAAGCCCCTTACCGCTAAATGAATTGGCTAAAATCAGAACATCTGCGCTTTCTTTTTTCGCCGCTTCAGAAATTGCTGAAGCATAGGCCTGGATCACAAAGGTCTTTAGTATATCACTTTTTACATTTATGACTTTGGAGGCGCCATATTTACCTAATTTACCTAGTTGATCTTGTGCAACCTCTCCGATTGAGATAGCTATAAGATCCGTGTTTAACAGATCTGCAAGTGCTTTGGCATAAGATACCACTTCATAAGTTGATTTCTTAAAATTGCCTTCGGCATTCTCTACATATACTAAAACTGACATATTCGCTGTTTGCCTTGCGGGATTTAAATTAAAGATTCTTTAAATAACTTTTGCCTCAGTGTGTAATAAGCTGACAAGCTTTTCAGTTTCTTCTGGTGATATCATGGTCACCATACCCCTTGGTGCAGGGGTAGAATAAGATTTAATTGCTGCCAACACCTCGATATCTGTAGCTTCCAGAACTTGCAATGGTTTTGTTCTGGCCGACATGATCCCACGCATATTCGGAATTTTTGGCTCTGCCACACCCTCAGCGCAACTTGCCACAAATGGGAAGTCGACCTTTAATATTTCTTTTCCGCATTCTATTTCGCGCTCAATTTGAGCACTGTTGCCATCACTCTCGAGTTTTTTTATGATTGAAATTGAAGGAATATCAAGAAACTCGCCGATCATTGCAGCTACTTGCGAACCGTTATAATCTATAGATTCTCTTCCGGTCAAAATAAGGTCGAAGCCATTTGTCTTAGCGTATTCGGCGATTTGAAATGAAACGAAATATGCATCGCGTGGTGCCGCATTTACACGAACGGCTTCATCTGCTCCAATTGCCAATGCCTTTCTGATAGTGGGTTCAGACGACGGTTCCCCAACGTGTATTACAGTTACGGTTCCTTTTCCTCCTTCAGACAGCTCGATCGCGCGGGCAAGTGCTATTTCATCATATGGGTTCAATATAAATTGTACACCAGCCGTGTTGAATTGTGTATTATCACCGCTAAAAGTTATTTTTGTAGTAGTATCTGGGACATTGCTGACACAAACTAATATCTTCATATAGATTCTGTTTTTACAAATCTACTCAAAAAAGCTAAATTAAAATGCATCATATACGATTACAAAAGCTTCTCCATTTCCTTGCTAATGAACCTCATGACCCCTTTCTAAAATATGCTTTAGCGACAGAATACCTAAATGCGAAGGATTTAGATACTGCTCTTGGATATTATGAGGACCTGCTTGCGAATCACCCCGAATATGTAGGAACATATTATCATGCAGGAAAATTGTATGAGCTGCTTAATCGTAAAGACCAGGCAATTGTAACTTACAAAAAAGGTATGGAAGTTTCAAGAAAAGCAGGGGATATGCATGCTTTATCTGAATTGCAAGGCGTCTACAATTCTGTTATGGGTCTGGATTACGAAGACGATTGAATGCTTAACAAACGCCACCTTATCTTTTTAAGTGATGTAGTCTCGTTTACACTGACGGCATTTGGAGGTGCACAGGCCCATGTCGGCATGATGCTTAAGAATTTCGTAATGAAGCGTCAATATATTTCAGAGGCAGAGCTCCTGGAGTTGAATGCACTTACTCAAATATTACCGGGACCATCTTCTACCCAGACTCTGATTGGTATTGCTTATAAAGTTGGGGGCTTACCAATTGCTCTCACCACTTTTCTGATATGGGTGATTCCATCGGCAGCTATTATGTGCCTGGCGGCGATAAGCTATACAGCGCTTGGTGAAGGAGAGAAGTTTGAACACATTCTCAGTTTTATTCAGCCTATCGCGGTCGGAATTGTCGGGTATGCGGCTTTTAAGTTCGGACGCGTTATATTGAAAACTGACACAGCTTACTGGCTTGCGGCCTCGTCTCTAGCAGCTACCCTTATTCTAAGAAATGCCTACGCTTTTCCCATCTTAATATTAATAGGAGGGATTATTTCATCGGCAATTGACACCCCTTTTGAAGAAACGCAGATCAGAAGCAAGCTTTTCTCGAAGATAAACCCAAAGAAGATTGCCTACTTTATAGGGGTTCTTTTATTTTTTGCAGGACTGGGTGCTATTATCAACCGTACATCGCCTTTCAGTTTGCCAATTCGTCTTTTTGAGAATTTTTATCGTAACGGCATTATGATATTTGGGGGCGGACAGGTGCTTGTTCCTTTTATGTACACCGAGTTTGTGGATATGAAGGATTATTTAACTTCAGATCAGTTCCTGGCGGGTTACGCCGTTCAGCAAGCCCTTCCCGGACCAACCTTTTCCTTTACTTCATTTGTAGGTGCTATGACTCTCAAAAATGCAGGGTACAGTATCTACGGCCAGGTGCTGGGTAGTGTCATTGCCGTTGTAGGGATTAATCTGCCGGGATTAATTCTTGTCTTATTTATCGTTCCATTCTGGAATGACCTTAAAAAAATTACCCGGATCAAGAATTCACTTTCGGGAATTAATGCCGTGTCGGTAGGCTTCATGGGAGCTGCATTTATCCTTCTTATTCAACCTTTAGGGATAAGCATTACCAGTGTTTCTTTGATTGTAATAACTTTCCTTTTGCTCGTCTATACAAAAGTTAGAACTCCGGTATTAATTATAGCCGGGGTACTTTTGGGCTTGTTCTCCTAAAAAAGAGGCTCATCATCCATGTCATCCATTCGTGAAGGACGGATTATAAAATTATTAGGCTTTTCGAAATCCTGTGAGGGTGCGATTCCGGCGAAAGGGTTTGCATTTGCAGGCGCTGAAAAATCTTCTTCGAGGTCTACGAACTTTACAAACTTGCCGACAAAACGTAGTGGTACTGTCCCTGTTTCCCCGTTTCTGTGTTTTGCAATGATAACCTCTCCAATACCTACTGTAGACCGCCCTTGTTCGTCTTCGGTAAGACCATAGTATTCCGGCCGGTATAGAAATAATACCATATCGGCGTCCTGTTCAATGGAACCCGACTCCCTTAAATCCGAAAGCATGGGCTTTTTACTTCCTCCAGGCCTGTTTTCAACTGCCCGGCTTAACTGGGAAAGGGCAATAACCGGTACATTTAACTCCTTAGCAACAGATTTTAAGGCTCTTGAAATACTACCGATTTCCTGCTCGCGGTTTCCGCCTTTTCCGTCGCTCTTGCCATGCATCAACTGTAAATAATCAATGATGATCATTTGTATATCGTACTGGGCTTTCAGACGCCGGCATTTTGCCCGGAATTCGAAGATATTAAGTGCCGGGGTATCATCAATAAACAAAGGTGCCTCCGTAAGGCTTCCGATTTTCGAGTGTAATTGCTGCCATTCCCATTCAGCCAAATGACCTTTTCTGATTTTCTCCTGCTCAATTTCTGTTTCTCCCGATATAAGACGATTAACAAGCTGAACGGATGACATTTCCAGTGAGAAAAACACAACAGGTTTGCCGAACTGAACGGCGGCATTCCTGGCGCAACTTAATACAAAAGCCGTTTTACCCATCGCCGGCCGGGCCGCAATAATTACCAAATCTGAGGGTTGCCAACCGGAGGTAATCCTGTCAAGGGCTGTAAAACCAGAAGCGACACCAGTTAATCCGTCTACCTTATCTTTTATTTTCTCAAGATTTTCTAGTGATTCACGAATGATGTCATCCATTTTCCTTGAATCTCTTCGAAGATTGTTTTGGGCAATATCAAATAAATTTTTCTCGGCATGGTCGAGCAGGTCGAAGATATCAGTGGTATCTTCATAGGCATTGTTGATGATCTCAGTAGAAATCCTAATCAATTCACGTTGTATGAATTTCTGAGAGATTATTCGTGCATGATATTCAATATTTGCCGCCGAAGCTACACGGTTTGTAAGCTCAGTAATATAATAGGCACCGCCGATCATTTCCAGATCGCCCTGCTGGCGCAGCTGGGCGGTTACTGTAAGGATATCGATCGGAGAAGATTTTTGAAACAGGAATTGAATCGCCTCAAATATTTTTTGATGGGCGTCTTTGTAGAAAACGTCAGGTTTCAAAATATCAATTACAGCAGAAAGCGCATCCTTCTCGAGCATAAGTGCCCCAAGCACAGCTTCTTCTAAATCCAGCGCCTGAGGAGGTAATTTTCCTAAGCCACTGGCGATGCTGCTAAGCCTGTTTCGACGATCCCCTGGTAACGTATTTTTATTCCCTCTGCTAAAATCCTGATCCTTCTCTAAACTCATGATAACAAAAGTATACAAAAAAGAATCCGGAAATTTTTTAGTTTTTCACACCGTAAATTTTTAGCAAATGACACTATGAGCCATCAAAGCATTCAACCACTTTAATATCAACATCTAATGTGGATAAAACTGTAATAATTCGTTGAATAATTCACCTATCCTAATTTAAACCTTGTGTTTATAACTTTTTAGGATGTTGATAACTCAGGCAAACTTGTCACATCGATGCCAGAAATCCTGTCCAAATGGAAATTATATCTAACTTGCAGATTCTAAAATATATATCAATGAACACTAACTCTTTTAATAGAAGGCGGGATGCTTCTCCACACGAGTCGAACCAGATGGTCTTCGGTATACGGGCTGTTATCGAAGCAATAAAAAGTGGTAAAGAAATAGAAAGTCTGTACATCCAGCGAGGCTTGAACGGCGGACTTATTCTCGAATTAAGGAGTTTGATTAAAGAGAACGAACTAACATTTCAACTTGTTCCCATTGAAAAGCTCAACCGGCTTACACCAAAAAATCATCAGGGTGCAGTTGCCTTCATATCACCAATTACTTACGAAAAGATTGAAAACATCATTCCAGCAATTTTTGAAAAAGGGGAAGTTCCCCTAATTCTGTTGCTTGATGGAATTACCGATGTAAGAAACTTCGGTGCAATAGCCCGTACTGCCGAATGTGCAGGGGTACACGCATTGGTTGTGCCTGCGAAAGGTTCAGCCCAAATCAATCCTGATGCAGTGAAAACTTCTGCCGGAGCCTTATATAAGGTTCCAGTTTGCCGCCATGAAAGTATGGTCAAAACCGCAAAGTTTCTTCAGGAATCCGGTTTACAATTGATAGCCTGCACGGAAAAAACTAACGAGTACCTTTACCAGCCAGATTACACAGTTCCCACTGTTGTGATTATGGGTTCGGAAGAAAACGGAATATCAACCGAACTGATTCGTATTGCGGATCATTTAGCTAAAATCCCCATGTTTGGGGAAATAGAATCGCTTAACGTCTCGGTTTCTGCTGGTGTACTCCTATATGAAGCTGTAAGACAAAAACTGGCTGCTAAATAAAATCTGAACCAAAGCGCTGTTTGACGTCAGTAACAACCTGTTTGATTTGCTGTTCCCGATCACGAGGGCAAATTAACAGGGTATTATTTGCTTCAACAACAATGAAGTCGTGTAAACCTTGCAATATTACCACTTTGCCTTCCGGAACATTTACCATGCAATTGGATGAATCGTACATGATAACTTTCTCAGACGGGATTACGGCGTTTCCGACATAATCTTTTTCTGCAAGCTCATAAACAGAAGCCCAGGTGCCCAGATCGGACCAACCAAATTCAGAAGGCAAGACATAAACATTCTCTGCTTTTTCCATTATTCCGTAGTCAATTGAAATATTGGTGCATTGCGTAAAAGCGGTTTGAATGAACTCGGTTTCCTTATCGGTGTTATATACCGCGGAACCCTCGTTAAATATGTCATTGATCTCTGGCAGATGCTTTCGGAATGAGTAAAGAATGTTCCTTACGGACCAAACGAAGATTCCTGCATTCCAAAGGAAATCACCGCTTTGCACAAATGTCCTGGCAAGTTCCAGATTCGGTTTCTCTGTAAAGGTCTTTACTTTATAGAAATCGTCGTCTATTTTTTGTGTATTGTATTGGATATAACCATATCCGGTATCAGGCCTGGACGGCTTTATTCCTAGGGTAATTAAGCAATCGTTGTCTGAAGCCGTTTTCAAGGACTTATTAATACAATTTATAAACTCCTCATTGTTTAGTATAAGATGATCAGAGGGGGAAACCACTATGGCAGCATCCGGATTCAATTTATTAATCTTATGACATCCATAAGCAATACAGGGCGCCGTATTGCGCATAACAGGCTCACATAAAATCCTGCTTTTATCCATCCCTGGTATTTGCTCAAGTACCAGGTCTGAATAAATTTCATTTGTTAGAATGAAGATATTCTCTTCTGGTACTATATTTTTAAAGCGATCATATGTTTGCTGGATGAGAGTTTTGCCGGTACCCAGGATGTCTATAAATTGTTTA
This sequence comes from Daejeonella sp., assembly GCF_049655485.1. Lineage (GTDB taxonomy): Bacteria > Bacteroidota > Bacteroidia > Sphingobacteriales > Sphingobacteriaceae > Daejeonella. The sequence goes on along the minus strand of NZ_JBASJU010000121.1, from coordinate 2,847 downwards.
GGGTAGCTAGTTCGGCTAATAGGCCAAAACCTGCTGCCAATCCCACCTGCCATTATTAAAGCGTAGTTGTTTTTCATTGTTTGTTAAAAGCTTTTAAATAATTCCTTCTTTTAAAAGATCATGCAGATGTATGAATCCTTCAAACTTAGTTTCGGTACCAACAAGAATCTGTGTAATGTTGTTTTTTCTTAATACTTCCAGGGCGTTAACTGCAAGTTCATCTTTATTAATAGATTTCGGATTGGTACTCATAATATCTTTTGCACGCAAGCCGTCAATGTTATTATTTTTTTCGAGCATCCTTCTGATATCTCCATCGGTGATAATACCAGAAAGCCTGCCCTGATCCACAACAGCTACAGCGCCTAATCTGTTTTTTGTGATTTCTATGATTACATCTTTTACAGTTGCTTCGGAAGAGATCTGTGGTTTCTCATTTTGAGCTGCCAGATCTCCCACTTTTAAATATAGTCGTTTTCCGAGCGAACCTCCGGGATGATATTTTGCAAAATCCTCACTGGTAAATTCCCGGCATTCTAGAAGACAAACTGCCAAAGCGTCACCCATCGCCAATTGGGCAGTAGTGCTGGTGGTGGGAGCGAGGTTATTCGGACAAGCTTCAATCTCAACCGAGGTATCTAAAACCCAGTCGGATTGGGTAGCTAAAAACGAATTGGTATCCCCAACCATCGCAACTAACTTATTATCAGATTGTTTTAGTAATGGGATTAATACCTTTATCTCCGGTGTATTGCCGCTTTTCGAGATGCAGATGATCAGATCATCCTGTTGGATCATTCCAAGGTCGCCGTGAATCGCGTCAGCAGCATGCATAAAAATAGCAGGAGTACCGGTAGAATTAAACGTTGCAACTATCTTTTGGGCGATAATCGCACTTTTCCCAATACCTGTAACTATTACGCGGGCTTTTAGGTATAAGATTTGATGTACTATCTCAGAAAAATCTTCGTTTAACTGACTTGAAATACGGATGATGCCATCTGCTTCAATCTGCAAGGTTTTTTTTGCAAGGTCTAGTATTTCTTGTGGATTCTTCAAAAAGATTATTATTAAACAAACGGATAATTTATCGCAAAAATATGTTATTTTGACTACTATTATGACCCATCTTTATTTTTTTCCTATTAAGAAATGGAAATAAACAAATCCCTTTTCGATAATCTACAGAACTTCTTTGGGTTTGATAACTTTAAAGGGGATCAAGAAGCGATTATCACCAGTATATTACAAAAACGGGATACATTCGTTATCATGCCCACCGGGGGCGGTAAATCAATCTGCTATCAGCTTCCAGCTTTAATGAGTGATGGCACTGCCATCGTAATTTCCCCCCTTATTGCCCTGATGAAGAATCAGGTGGACCAACTGAGGGCTTTCGGCGGTACAGATAGCATAGCGCATTTTCTGAATTCTACTTTAAATAAATCTGATATAGCCCGGGTAAAAGATGACGTGACCAGTGGAGCAACTAAATTACTTTATGTAGCGCCCGAATCGTTGACTAAAGCTGAGAATATCGACTTCCTGAGGGGTATTGCTATTTCTTTTGTAGCAGTTGATGAAGCACATTGTATTTCTGAATGGGGGCACGACTTCCGTCCCGAATACAGGAAGATCAGACAGGTGATTGATAATATCGGAGATGATATCCCAATTATAGCCCTTACAGCAACGGCTACACCAAAGGTTCAACAGGATATTCAGAAAAACCTGCAGATGAGTAATGCATCGCTTTTCAAATCATCTTTTAACAGGCCGAATCTTTTCTACGAGGTACGGGCCAAGAGGGATGTTATTAAAGAAATAGTGCGATACGCTAAAATGAATGCCGGCAAATCAGGCATCGTTTATTGCCTTAGCCGTAAGAAGGTGGAGGAAGTAGCTGAAGCCTTAAAATTGAATGGAATTAAAGCTCTTCCTTATCATGCAGGCCTTGATCCGAAAACCCGCGCGGAAACTCAGGATAATTTCCTGATGGAAGATGTGGACGTGATAGTTGCCACAATTGCCTTTGGAATGGGCATTGATAAGCCCGATGTGCGCTACGTAATTCACCACGATATTCCGAAGAGTATGGAAGGTTATTATCAGGAAACTGGGAGATCGGGAAGAGATGGGGGTGAAGGTATCTGTGTAGCGTTTTATTCGCAAAAGGATATTGACAAGCTGACCAAATTCATGAAGGATAAACCTGTTTCTGAAAGGGAAATAGGTACACAAATACTGAAAGAAGTAATTGACTATGCAGAATCTTCTGTTTGCAGGCGTAAGCAAATCCTGCATTATTTTGGTGAGAACTTTAATGAAGCCGGATGCAACAATATGTGCGACAATTGCAGGCATCCTAAAAAATACTTCGAAGCAGAAAATCATTTGCGGAAGGTGTTAACTCTCGTGCGTGACTTTGGTGAAAAATTCGACGATCAATACATTTTTAATTTCCTGATGGGACTCGATAATGCACAGATTTCTTCTTACGAACACGATAAACTGGATTTGTTCGGCTCAGGAAAATCCGAAGGAGAGATTCTTTGGAAGTCACTTATGCGACAAGCGGTGCTTAATAATTTTGTGCGAAAGGATATAGACAACTATGGCTTATTAAAACTTACCAAATCAGGCAGGGCTTTTATTGAGAATCCGCATGCTGTCAAATTTATTCTGAACTATTTAATGGAAACGGCAGAGGATGAGGTGGAGGAATCGCAGCAACAAGGTGGGGCACTTGATACACAACTGCTGCTAATTCTTAAAGAACTTCGCAAGAAAATCGCAAAGCAAAAAAACCTTCCGCCTTTTGTGATTTTTCAAGACCCGTCACTGGAG
>NZ_JBASJU010000120.1:0-2320 GCF_049655485.1 Daejeonella sp. | reverse complement strand
ATCCAGAACTGTTTAAAAACTTCTTGACAAGAAGGTCTGAAGACACAAACTTAAATATTGGCATCAACGACAAAGCCTATGAATTTAAGTCGATGCAGGATTTTTTTATTATGTCAGAGCGCTCACTTAATACTTTTTCGTTAAGTGAGGCAAATGACGTAGAAGCAAGTACAAACTATAAAATTGAAAAGACAGTAAGTATACCCACACAAGATATTAATTCAATTCTAGAAACTTATTTTCATAGTAAAAATTTGGATTTATTAAGTATCGACACTGAAGGTCTTGACTTTCTTATTCTTCAAGCACTTGATTTTAATAAATATTCACCTAAGATTTTATGTGTAGAAACCTTAACTTTTTCCGCTGCCGGGAAAGAGAAAAAGCGAACTGATCTTATTGATTTTATAATTTCGAAAGGCTATTTTGTTTACGCTGATACCTATATCAATACAATATTTGTAAACAACGAAATCTGGAATTCCAGATAATATTGTTGAATACAGGTGCGTATTAAAAATAGATATAGAATTCAAGTCCTTAAGGGAATTTGAAATTTGTTAAATCCTTATGAAGTAGTTTTGATCTATTTTAGTGGTATTACAGTTAATTATTTGCGCGGTATATTTATTACGTCAGATAAAATAAAGAGAATTAATTCAATTAATCTTCGTTCTAATTAAAGTACAAAAGTTATGAAACTGCACCTGGGTTGTGGACAGAAATATTTTGAGGGATATGTAAATATTGATTATCCGCCATCAGAACACACAGTAATGAGTGAAACGGTAGCTGACGAATTTGCCAATTTACTTGAGATGACTTACCCGGCTAGTACGATAGAGGAAATCCGCCTTCATCATGTGTTTGAACACTTCCCCAGAGCTGTTGCTTGTGCGCTGTTAGCATCATGGAACTCTTGGCTAAAAGTAGGTGGTACATTGAGAATTGAGGTGCCTGATTTTTATGGTACCGCTAAGACAATTTTTAGTCCTTTCACAAATGACAGTCAAAAATCTATTGCGATGAGGCATATTTTTGGATCTCAAGAAGCACATTGGGCGGTTCACTACGATGGATATACGAAGGGTAATCTCGAATTATTTTTGGGGAAGTTTGGATTTAAGACTTCAAAAATTCTTCCAAATAAATGGAAAGGCACTCATAATATTGAAATAATTGCCGTAAAAGTTTCAGACTTAGATGTTGATTTGGCGTCACAAGCAGCGGAAAGTTATCTTAAGCGATTTATGGTTGATCAATCGGAAAGCGAACAAGTGCAATTAGGAACTTGGATGTCCGATTATAAAAATCAGATTGACAAAACGTTTTCTAAATCGTAATTTATATTAAAAGGGGAATCTTTGGCGAATATTGTAATTTTTGGAGGCCAGGGCTATTTAGGTCAAAATTTGATCTATCAATGCGGTACAGAACATAACTTCATGACCATTGGAAGGAGCACCGATCGTGCTGAATCCGGTATTGAATATTCCCATGTAAGTATAAGTGACCCAGTATTATTTGAGAAATTGAACCTCTTTAAACCCGACTATTTTCTTATATCATACTATGGTAATCCCATGATCCAAGATGTCGATGTATATAATCGATTAAATAATAATATTTGGTCTATTTATGAATCTATAAATAGCCACCCTAAAATTGTCTTTTTAAGTTCTCAATTAGTATATGGTGATGACGAGAGTTATTATAATAAAATCGTTAACCCCAGTGATTTCTACGGCCAAATGTGTATCGAATTCGAACGTCAAATTCAGGTTAAGACGCCAGATCGTTATTTAATCGTAAGAGTTCCGGTTGTATACGGAGGGGTGCCGAGTCTGAAAAATGGATACAAAAACATCATATCTGTGTTCATTAATTTAGCGAAAAATGGAAAAGAACTAATGGTTTTTGGAAATGGATTACAAACGCGCTCAATAATTCACATGGAGGATTTTGTAACTTTTATTAACAAAGTATTGACAAGTGCTCCACGCATCAATATTATAAATGCTTCTTTCGACGAACATTATTCCATCCGAGAACTAGCGGCATTAATTTCTAAGGAATTTAAAGTGCCATGTATATTAGATAGAGAGTGGCCCGTTAGCAAATCTCCAGAGAAATTATATGATATTCGGTTGGATCCGACCGCCGCACAAAGTCTAGTATCCCATCAATGGGATTTAAAAAATTATCTAAAGGTTATAAATGAATAATCCTATAGTTTCAGTTGTTATGCCCGTGTATAACGGGGAAAAGTATTTGAAAGAAGCTATAGGAAGCATTTTAGCCCAAAGCCTGAAGGAAATTG
>NZ_JBASJU010000119.1:0-5039 GCF_049655485.1 Daejeonella sp. | reverse complement strand
AGCAATGTTGAAGAACAGGAGGCTCTCGACAAGAGTTTAGAGAAATCCCGTGAAGGACTGTTTTCTAAGATTACAAAAGCGGTTGTTGGTAAGTCGACAGTTGATGAAGATGTTCTGGATGAGTTGGAAGAAATCCTGGTAACCTCTGACGTTGGGGTAAAAACCACATTGAAGATAATTTCGCGCATTGAAGAACGCGTTGCGCGCGATAAATACGTTAATACATCCGAACTGAATGAAATTCTCCGTGGCGAGATCCAAAACCTCCTTTCAGAAAACAACAGCAATGATTTCAGGAATTTTGAATACGGCGACCATAAGCCATATGTGATCATGGTTGTTGGGGTTAACGGAGTAGGGAAAACTACCACCATTGGTAAACTTTCTCATAAGTTGAAACTCGCAGGCAATAAGGTAGTCCTTGGTGCTGCCGATACTTTCAGGGCTGCTGCTGTGGACCAGATCAAGCTTTGGGGTGAACGGGTTGGTGTCCGCGTTGTTGCTCAGCCAATGGGTTCCGATCCTGCTTCTGTCGCTTTCGACACTTTACAATCAGCCGTGGCAAATGGTGATGATGTAGCAATTATCGATACTGCAGGGCGTTTACATAACAAGGTTGCATTAATGAATGAGCTTACCAAAATCAAGCAGGTTATGCAAAAAGTGGTACCTGGAGCTCCCCATGAAATTTTATTAGTTCTGGATGCCTCAACCGGCCAGAATGCAATTGAACAATGCAAACAATTTACTCAGGCAACTGAAGTCAATGCACTTGCTTTAACCAAGCTTGATGGTACAGCTAAAGGCGGGGTAGTTATTGGGATTTCCGATCAGTTTAAAATTCCGGTCAAATATATTGGTGTGGGTGAAGGAATAGACCACCTTCAATTATTTAATAAGAAAGAGTTTGTTGACTCGCTTTTTAAATAATCAGAAAAAATAAAAATGAAGACAAAGATCAGCGCATTCATGCCGGCAGTGAAGCCCAGGGTAAACGTTATTACCCTTGGTTGTTCGAAAAACATTCATGATTCGGAAGTTCTCATGGGGCAACTCCAGGGGAATAAGATGAATGTTGTTCATGAAGCTGAGAACCTGAATAGCGACGATATCATTGTTATCAATACCTGCGGATTCATTGATAATGCCAAGCAAGAATCCATAGATACCATCTTGCAATACAGTCAGCTAAAGGACGAAGGCCGGGTCGGTAAAGTGATCGTTACCGGTTGTCTTTCTGAACGTTACAAGCCGGAACTGGAAGCTGAGATAAGCAATGTAGATTCATTCTTTGGGACTAACGACCTGCAAAACCTGCTGACTTCAATAGGCGCTGATTATAAACATGAATTGGTTGGAGAACGTTTACTTACCACTCCTTCGCATTTTTCTTACTTCAAAATCGCCGAAGGCTGTAACAGGCCCTGCTCATTTTGTGCAATCCCATTAATGCGGGGTAAACATGTTTCAAAACCCATTGAAGAACTGGTTAAAGAAGCTAAGTTTCTGGCTAAAAATGGAACTAAAGAGCTTATCCTTATCGCCCAGGATCTTACCTATTACGGATTAGATCTGTATAGCAAACGTAATCTTGCTGATCTGATTCGTCATCTTTCTGATGTTGAGGGAATCGAATGGATACGTTTGCAGTATGCCTACCCTTCCGGGTTTCCGATGGACGTTCTGGATGTGATGAACGAGCGGTCAAATGTTTGTAACTATCTCGACATGCCTCTCCAGCATATCACAGATAATATGCTGAGTTCCATGCGCAGAGGAATTACACGGCAGAAAACAGTTGATCTGGTGAATACAATTCGCGATAAGGTTCCAGATATCGCTTTGCGTACTACTCTGATCTGCGGTTATCCCGGTGAAACTGAACATGATTTTCTTGAGATGAAAGATTGGGTTGAAGAAACCCGTTTTGAAAGGCTGGGCTGTTTTACCTATTCTCACGAAGAAAAAACCCATGCCCACCAGCTGAATGACGATGTTCCCGAAGAAGTCAAGCAGGAACGGGTTGATGCCATTATGGGTGTACAGCAGTATATCTCCTACGAGAAAAATCAAGAAAAAATTGGACAGACCTTCAAGGTATTGATCGATAAAAAAGAAGGCGATTTCTTTATCGGCCGTACAGAATTCGATTCACCAGAAGTGGATAATGAGGTACTGCTTGATGCTAATATCGACTATGCTACGCCCGGAACTTTTGTCAATGTTCAGATAGACCGTGCTGAAGATTTTGATCTTTACGGAAGCAAAGTCTAAGCGAAAAGTTGTCTCAACCAATGGGCAAAGGCTGGGTCGCTAAAACTTACCTTTTTATTGTAAATCTCAAGGATTTCTTTCTTCTCCAGTTGCGGAATAATCTTGGCCACGTTCGCGGACGTCCCTAATTCATATCTTTCCAGGATTTCCCCCCGTGTAAAACCTTCTGTCACCCCATCGAGCAGCATCCTCAGAAAATTAACTTGTGTACGGCTCAGGCTTTCAAAATCCTTCTGGAAAAGAATGGTGTTTGATTGCAGAAGCTGGGCAATAGCGGTCTCAAATATCTTATCGCTTGCAACATCCTCCGTATGCGTCCAGACATAATAACTCAATTGCTGCACGTAATAAGAGTGCATGTCCATAGTTTCTACTATTCGCTCGGCAAGAACTTCGCTGACTTCCTTCCCTGTTTCGCTAAACTGCTTGCAAATGTATTTAACCCACTCACCTGAATGTATCTTGTCCAGATAAAAAAGGTCCCCAAATCTGAAAAAAGGCATCGACTTTTTATTAAAGAGCTCGGCTAACATATGCTGCTTACTCCCATAAAGACAGTAAGTTACATGCTGATGGTGCTGCCATACCGACCTTAAAAGTCGCTGTATAGCCATACTTTCTGGGAGTTCCGCTATATTCTGAAATTCGTCCAGGCAAATGATCAGCTCTATTCCCTTTTCTTCAGCAAGCCTTTCGGGGAGGTTGAGAATCTCACTAACCGCCTCACTCTCCTTCTTGATATCAAGAGCCATATCAAATTTGATCTCCTGCTGCAGATCCAGCCTGATTTTGGGCGTTATCTTGGACAGAAATTTCTTTATACCTTCTACCCAATCATCAAAGCGCGTGTACACGGCCCCAAGGATAACTTTCGAGTACTTTTCATAAAACTCTTTCTCACTCCTTATTTCAAAAAGATCAATGTAGCACACCCGATAATTCTTATGCTTGGAAACAAACTTTTCTGCCGCAATTTTAACCAATGAGCTTTTACCCCAGCGGCGCGGAGAAATTAATATGGTATGTGTACGATTTAGGAAATTCTGATGCAGACGCTCAATTTCCAATTTCCGGTTAATGAAATTCCCCCGGTCTACTATTTTACCGAACTGAAAAGCTTGTTTCATGGTGGATATTTTTGGTAACCTATCGGTTAGTAACCGCATAGTTAGTAACTACTAAGTTAGTAGTTTATTAATTTTAAAAAAGAAATTTTAAATTAGATTTCCAATAGATGCTGGATTCTATAGTTAAATTGTCAAATAATCGAGATCCAATTACTTAATTCACCAAATTCCCCTAATTTCGTTTCCTGATGAAGGCAAGTTATATTGATTACAGCGAAACGAACAGTTTCTCGCCGGCCATAATTCGCTACCTGGAAAATGATCCTGAATTGGAGCCGTTTTGTAGTTTCAGGGCCGACATCGATGGATTCCGAAAACTGATTGAAACTAAGAACAATAATTGCAATAGGGAGGTCCTCAACGAAGTACTCTCTGATCAGTATGCGCGACTGAGCCGCCCTGCTCATCAATCTGTCCTTAACAATATAACACAACTCCTGGACAAGAACACTTTCACAGTAACAACAGGCCATCAGCTTAACCTCTTTACCGGACCTTTGTATTTTATTTTCAAGATTGTTACCGCCATAAACCTGGCGAAGGAGCTAAAGGTTAATTTTCCGGACAAAAACTTTGTTCCTGTGTATTGGATGGCCACCGAAGACCACGATTTCGCAGAGATTAATCACACCTATATTGCTGATAAAAAAGTAGTGTGGGATATCCAGACAGCAGGTGCAACTGGTCGGATCAGTACCGATGACTTTGCAAACACATTAAGAAATTATACGAGCACGCTTGGTGTTTCAGCTCATGCGGAAGAACTGAGCAGACTGATGACAAGTGCCTATGCAGAACATTCCAACCTGGCTGATGCAACGCGCTCTATTGTAAATTCTCTTTTCGAAGAATACGGTTTGGTTATTCTGGATGCCGATGACAAGCGTCTTAAAAAAGAATTCGCAGGAATAATCCACAGAGATATTACTGAGCAAAACAGCTTTAATAACATTTCTGAAGCTGATGAAAAACTACTGGGCCTTGGTTTGGATATTCAGGTAAATCCCCGGGAAATCAACTTCTTCTATTTAGAGGATGGCCTTCGCGAACGCATCGTATTTGAAAACGACACTTATTCAGTACTCAATACCGGGATTAAGTTTAATCGCGAAGAGCTACTGCAGGAAATTGAGAAAAATCCTGAAAGATTTAGTCCTAACGTGGTTATGCGGCCGCTATACCAGGAAGTGATATTGCCTAACCTTGCCTATATCGGTGGAGCTGCGGAAATAGTATACTGGCTGCAGCTCAAACAGAATTTCAATTTTTACGCTATTGATTTCCCAATACTGATCCTCAGGAATTCTGCAGTCTTAAGCTCAGGTAACCTAAGTAACAAGCTTTCCCGTCTTGATCTGGAGTTTACAGATATTTTCAAAAAAACTGAAGAGCTGCGAAAAGAATGGGTCAAATCCCACAGCGCTCATGTGCTTAATCTTGACGAAGAAATGCAGGGTTTCGCTAATATATTTGAGAAGTTAAAAACAAGGGCCAGCAAAATCGATCCAACGCTGGTCGCGAGTTCAGACGCAGTTAATGCCCGGCTTAACAAAGCGCTGAAAACCCTTGAAGGGAAATTAATGAGAGCTGAAAAACGAAATTATTCAGATGCGCTGAATCAAATTGATTCCTTAAAAA
>NZ_JBASJU010000118.1:0-4525 GCF_049655485.1 Daejeonella sp. | reverse complement strand
CACGTATGTTGTACGAGTCATGGACTCCTGGCAGAACTAACGCTAAGTTGCCTATGCTGCGCTCAGGAGATGCCGCAAGTAGTGTTCCGTCTGACTATTTCCTTGAAGACGGTTCATACCTAAGGATTAAGAATATACAGTTAGGTTACAACCTGCCTTTAAAATGGATTTCAAAAGCGGGTATGAATTCTGCCCATATTTATGTTCAGGGGCAAAACATGTTTACGTTTACTAAATATACCGGCCTTGATCCTGAAATTAATCTAAGAGGTTACGGAGATGGTAATGATCGTCAATTGGGCGTGGACGAAGGTGCTTATCCAACAGCTAAGAATCTTCTGTTCGGAGTTAACGTAAGTTTTTAATAACCTATAAATTGTAGAAAACATGAAAAAGAAAATATTTTACCTTGCCGCATTTTTCGTCACAACTTCACTCTCAGCATGTAAAGATGATTTTTTGACGACTACGCCGAAAGGGGTAATCAATCAGCAAGCTTTAGAAACGAAAAAGGGTGTTGACGCCTTACTTATTGGAGCATATTCGCTTCTTGATGGGGTAGGTTCGGGTAATACCTCATGGCACAGTGCGATCACCAACTGGGTTTATGGGGCTGTTGCTGCTGATGATACCTATAAAGGTACAGACGCAGGAGATCAGCCTGAAATTACCTTTATTGAAACATATAACTGGTTGCCAACCAATACCCATTTCAGAGGTAAATGGCGCAATGTGTATGATGGTGTCGCACGCTGCAATGATGTGTTGCAGGTAATGGCAAATGCTAAAGATATGACCCCGGCCGAAAAAGCTCAAGTCACTGCAGAGGCCCGTTTTTTAAGAGGACATTACCATTTCGAAGCAAAAAAGATGTGGAATAATGTACCTTATATCGATGAAAAAACCTATGATACCAGCAACCCGGAAAGCACGAAGGTTCCTAATAAAGAGGATATCTGGCCGAAGATAGAAGCAGATTTCAAAGCAGCTTACGACGTGTTGCCAGTAAATCAAACTCAAAAAGGACGGGCTACAAAATATGCAGCAGCGGCTTACCTCGCAAAAGTCTATATGTTTCAGCGCAAATTTGCACAGGCAAAGCCACTACTTGACGAAATAATTGCAAGTAACAAATACACGCTTGTTCCTTTATTCTACGACAATTTTAATGCTGCGACTAATAACAATAGTGAGTCAATATTCGAAGTGCAAATGTCGGTGAACGATGGTTCTCCCGGAGGGACTAATGGTAACAACGGAAATATCCTAAACTACCCATATACCGGTCCATGGAACTGCTGCGGTTTTGAACAGCCTTCTCAGAATCTTGTGAACGCTTTCCAGACTGAAAACGGCTTACCTTTACTGGACACCTATAATAACGTAGATGTAAAGAATGATGAAGGGCTAAATGCTACTGATCCTTTCACGCCTCATTCAGGACCCCTGGATCCTCGTTTAGATCATACTGTTGGTCGTAGAGGAATTCCTTATCTGGATCACGGCATGCATACTGGCAAACCATGGGTGCGTGATCAGGCCTACGCAGGGCCTTACTCTCCTAAAAAAGCTGTATGGTCAAAGGGTTTCTCTCATGCAACAAACAGAAATAACTCACTCAATTATCGCCTGATTCGTCTGGCCCATGTACTTTTATGGCGGGCGGAAGTTGCAGTCGAGGAAAACGATCTGGAAAAAGCCCGAACTCTTGTCAACCAGGTTCGAAGCAGGGCATCCAACCCAGCCGGATTTGTAAAGATGTCGGATGGATCACCCGCGGCGAACTACGTCATAGCCACGTATTCAAGTCCTTTCGCATCACAAACTACCGCACGTAAAGCTGTACAATTTGAAACAAGGCTGGAAACCGGTATGGAGGGGCATAGATTCTTTGACCTGGTACGATGGGGAATAGCAGATCAGGTTTTAAACACTTATGTCGCCAAAGAAAAGTTAAAACGGACATACCTGAATGGTGCTACATTTAAGAAAGGTGTGAATGAATATTATCCGATCCCGCAAGCTGAGATCATAAACAGTACGGTGGGCGGGGTTAATACACTTACCCAAAACCCGGGTTACTAATCACCTGGATTTGTTAAGAAGGGTTGGCATGGATTCCAACCTTTAAAATGATTAAACAAATAGCTGAATAATTGTCTGCAATAGCAGGTGATTGTTCAGCTATTTTTATGTCAAAATATGTTGCTGCAGCGTATGTCGCCGACAAAGTCTTCAATAATCCTTATCTTTGCGTCATGAAACCGATAAAGATTTTCCTATTGCTTTTCATGTTTCTTTTTACCGCTGCCCTTACTACTGAAGTTTCTGCCCAATGTGCCATGTGCACCCTAAACGCGGATAATTCCACGCAAAACGGCAATACAGAGGGTAATGGATTGAACGATGGAATTTTGTATTTACTTGCGGCACCATATATTGCAGTAGCTGTTGTTGGTTTTATCTGGTATAAAAAATACAAGCGTAAAAACGTTGCGGTACATATGAAGGGTGGGAAGATTAATCTTAACTGAGGTGAAAGGTGAAGCCTCGCAAATTAGGAATAATTACTATGTTGCTTACAGCGTTTAGACCTAACAACAAGCAACTAACAACCAAAAATGATCAAACCCGGAACTTTTGATTTTCTGACAGACTTAGCTAAGAATAATAACCGGGAATGGTTTCAGGAAAACAAGTTCAGGCATGATGAAGCCCGCAGCAATGTTCTTGAATTTGTTGGCGAGCTGATTAAAGGCCTTTCCAAAATAGATCAAACAATTTCTTCCGATCTTGATCCTAAATCCTGTGTAATGCGGATATACCGCGATGTGAGGTTTAGTCTTAATAAAACGCCATATAAATCAAATTTCGGTGCTGGTATTTCTCAGCAGGGCAAAAACTTTAACGGGCCTGGGTACTACTTGCATATCCATCCCGAGGAATGTTTTGTCGCCGGCGGATGCTGGATGCCTGAGCCGGAAATGTTAAAATCGATTCGTCAGGAAATGGATTATAGCGGAAACGATTTTCGCGAGATCGTCACTGCTGCGGATTTTAAGGATTATTTTGGTGAGCCCGACCAGGAGTTTAAGCTCAAAACAGTGCCTAAAGGTTATACGATAGACCATCCTCATATCGAATACCTCAAGTTAAAGAGTTTAACATTTACACATATTATAGATCCTAAGGAACTTTCCAAGCCTGGTGCAGCCCGAAAAGTGCTTGAAGGTTTTGAAAAATTATTTCCCTTTATGATCTTTTTAAGAACCGCTATTTCATAAATTTGAGCCATGATGAAAAAATTTTCCCTGCCAGTCTTATTTATCCTTTTTATCTCTGTTCTATCGTCTTGCGTAGTTTTATCACCTAAAAAGTACAACGGCTTGCTTGCACAACGTGATTCTCTTTCATTAGGATGGGAAACTGCAAGGGCAAAAATTACATCTCTCGAAGGGGAACTTGCCTCCCTTAAATCGGATACAGCTTCTCTTAATTTACGGATTGCGGGCCTTGAAGGCAGAGTTCAGGGACTTGATGAAAACCTCAGCTCACTTCGTTCAAATAGTTCATCTGAGATAAGCAAACTTGCCGCTGATCTTCAGAAACGTGAGGCAAGATTGAAAGAAGTCGAAGAAATATTGCGCCGAAGGGATGAAGCGACTAACGCCCTTAAAGATAAACTTCAAAAAGCTCTGCTGGGCTTCCAGCAAAGCGGACTTTCTGTTGATATCAGAAATGGAAAAGTCTATGTATCGCTTACTGATAAATTACTTTTTAGCAGCGGTAGTATTGTTATTGATGAGAAAGGTAAGATGGCCCTTCAGGGACTGGCAACGGTACTTAAAACCCAGCCGGAAATAAACATTTCTGTAGAAGGTCATACAGATAATCAACGTGTGGTGAACCTCGGCCAGATTAAAGATAACTGGGATTTGAGTGTATTGCGTGCCACATCGGTAGTTAGATTCCTTACTGACGTAGAAAAGATAGAAAACAGCCGGATCACTGCTACAGGTAAGGGCGAATATCAGCCAATTCAGCAGGGTTCATCTTCCGATATCCGAAGCAGGAACAGGCGGATTGAGATTGTACTTTCACCGAAATTAGATGAGTTATACAATCTTATTAAATAACCCTAAAACGTACTCACAAAATCCTTGAACAAAGGAAGCACCTTATCTTTATCCGACAAGATCACTTCCGAAGCGTCAATACCCCAATCGATCCCCAGATCTTTATCATTCCATAACACACCTATTTCCGACGCTTTATCATACAGGTTCGTCACTTTATAAGTAAAGATAGTATCATCTTCAAGCGTTACGAAACCATGTAAAAAGCCCGGAGGTACCCATAACATTTTGTGATTTTCTTCACTTAGATTGGCGGTTAAATGCTGACCATAAGTGGGAGAATCCTTTCTTATATCGACCGCAACATCGGTAACACTTCCTTTAATTACACGAACCAATTTGCCCTGAGCACTTGGATTACTTTGTGCATGCAGTCCCCTAAGTGTGCC
>NZ_JBASJU010000117.1:0-4127 GCF_049655485.1 Daejeonella sp. | reverse complement strand
TTGAAGACAACAGAGCATTAATATTTGGCCGTGGAGTAACGTTAAAAGTGGAAGACAGCCTGGTGTCTTTGAATTATACAGAACATCTTTCTTAACCAATAAATAATCTAATTATGGCCATACTAGCCTCACTTGGAAAATATAGAAACACCGGATTATTGATCATGCGTGTAGGTCTCGGTATTATGATGATTTACCACGGCTATCCAAAGCTTCTTGGGGGCATGGACCAATGGGTTGCTGTTGGCAGTTCCATGAAATACCTTGGAATTAATTTTACCCCGGCTATTTGGGGCTTTTTGGCTGCTGTAACGGAAACTTTTGGTGGATTTTTATTAGTAATAGGCTTAGCTTTCAGGCCGGCCTGTTTATTATTGATGTTTACGATGGCGGTTGCTGCAACTATGCACCTGAATAACGGTGACGGCTTAATGACTGCGTCCCACGCTATAGAGCTAGGTATTGTTTTTTTAGGCCTGGTCTTTATCGGTCCTGGGAAATTCAGTGTCGACAAAAAATAAATAGTAAAAAGCTTAAAATCAAAAAAGCGGAATAAATCCGCTTTTTTGATTCTTGTAAATACTCCGAAGATATTACATGCATCCTCGAAGTTAAATATTAAGGTCTGGTGTCCCAGAAAATCTTCTCTAACTTATTAGCCTTTTGTTTAAAATTCGGATTCGAAGCCACTTCGCTTTCCGGATAAAACAAAGATCTTGGGATTGCTGTTTCGGCAGCAATTGATGCATCAACAGGTACAAGTACCGGATAACCAGTACGTCTCCAATCGTTCCATGGTTCCAAAGCTACACCATAGTTAGCAATGTACTTTTCTGTAATAATCCTGGCTACGTTGGCATCTAAATTCGCGCCGTTTAACAGCCCATTAGCTAAAACGTAAGTGTCCTGATTAGCCGCCGATACACCCGCCATCGTCATTGAAGCTCTAATCCCCGCCTGAAAGAAAGGCGTAGCTGCAGCGGCACCCGCACCGTATCTTAAAGCGTGTTCAGCTCTAATAAAGTTGTACTCAGCAAAAGTTAACATTCGTATAGGGGCAGCACCAGTATATGCAGTATTGTTATTAGGATTAGCAGGCACTCTTCCTTGTGCATCTGGAACAAGAGGTCTTTTCAATTCACCTCTTAAAAAAGTATGCATTCTGGAGAAAGCGAAAGACTGAGCATCCATGGGAGTAGCACCTTTGTAGGTTCCAGAACCAAATGGAAAGTCCGTAAAATAGGTTGCACGGCGAGGGTCTGATTTAGAATTCAATAAATCCACAAAGAATTTATTAGGGAAAAACTGATCTGATCTCGTATTCTCAAACTGATGGATCGGGTTTTGTGATGCTGTAGCATCTACAAAATCCATTTGAAAATTATCAGCAAGTGAAGTCATGAAGGGAGCGTTACTCGCAATTAAAGCGTCCATTTGAGCTTTGGCAAAAGCTGCATCTTTCGCAGAAAATCTTAAGAATAATCTAAGCTTAAGGGTGTTCGCAAATTTCTCCCATTTCACTCTATCGCCTTTGAAGATTGTTTCATTTCCGCTCGGAGATAATGCAGATGTAGTGGCCTTAACTTCTGAAGTACCCTCAGTAATTAATGCAATAATGGCCTTATAGATATCTTCTGCTTTATCCAATTTGGGTTGATTGATTTCTGGTGCTTTAAAAGCTTCAGTATATGGCAAATCCCCCCACATGTCTACTGCCTGAGAATAAATATGTGCTTTTAAAATTTTAGCAATACCGCTGTAATGCGGACTGCCCGCACTGTTTTTCAGAATGTATTCAATATCCTGTAATTGAGTAGCAAATAAAGAGCTATAAAGGTTATTTACATCGGTTGGTTGAATTTGATACCTGGCAAATTCTCTTGATTGAGTTCCAGGCGCATTCTGCCCAGCAAATTGTTGAATAATCAAAGAAGAATATCGATGCATATCACTTCCACCCGTGAACCCAACATTCACCGTCACGTTAGTTAATACCTGGGGTATCGGAGCTGAAGTCGGGGCATTGGGATTGGTGTTAATATCCAGATACTTTTCGCACGAGGTAACAGTAAGCAAAACTATTGCCGCTGTCCCTAATATTATATTTTTAAGTTTTTTCATGTTTTTAATATTATAAAGTAGCTCTTAAGAAGAAACCAAAATTTCTAGACTGCGGTAATCCATTGGCTTCAAAACCTTGTGAATTACTTGCTCCTGTGGCATTAGCTTCTGGATCGATGTGAGGAACATTAGGTGCATATAGATATAGGTTCCTTCCATTTAACCCGACTTCCAGTTTACCAATTGGTGTTTTCTGAAGAACACTAGACGGAATTGTGTAAGAAATAGATGCCTCTCTTAATCTAAACCAAGAACCATCAAAAACGTATGATTCTCCAGTTCCAAAAGCGTAAACATTTTCCCAATATTGCTGAGCTGTTACTGGAGTAGTATTCGGTTGACCATTAGCTAATGTTCCTTCCATAACGTAAGGTTTCGCTACTGCACCGCTAGCATCAAAACGAGGGAATTCTGCCGTTTCCTTTACAGTTCCTGTTCTGTAAAGATCTCCGATATTTCGTGAATAAATATCACCGCCTTTACGGATGTCTAACAAAAAGTTAACATTTATACCTTTAAAATTGATGTTGTTTGTTACACCCGCTGTCCAATCAGGGTTAGTGTTTCCAATAGCTGCGGTGGTTGGGCTCAGTGACCTTAATCCATTTGCACCGATCAAATATTTTCCATCAGATGCTCTGTTAAATACCGAGCCAAATAAAATACCATATGGCTGGCCGGCATAAAGTCGTGTTCCTGGTGTTACAAAACCTCCCAATTGAATAAATGGAACTCCTGCAGCTAATGCCTCTACTGTAGGTGTTATTTTAGTATAGTTAACAGATAATGACCAGAAACCTTTATCAGTTTTAACTGGAGTACCAGACACTAATAATTCAAAACCTTTTTGCTTTAACGAACCAGCATTCTTATTTTGAGAAGTGAACCCGGTTGAAGGACCCACAGGGACTGCAAAAATCAAATCTGTTGATAAAGTATTGTAAGCAGCTGCTTCTATAGACAACCTATCTTTAAAGAACCTTGCTTCAGCACCAATTTCTTTAGAAGTAGTAAATTCAGGTCTCAAATTAGGGTCAGCTTGCAGATTGCTCTGCGTTCTGCCATTTAAACTGTTATATGGGAAGACAATAGAAGGCCCAAATCCGTCAGCAGCACCTGCCTGATTAAAGAAGGTATTGGTAGCATAAGCTCCTGCTTCTTTACCCACTTTAGCATAGTTAGCAGACAATTTTAAGAAACTCAAAAGATTCCCCTTTAATGATGGAAATGCTTCAGTTGCGATAAAACTTCCGGCAACAGATGGATAAAAATAAGAGTTATTGTCAGCACCAAAAGTAGATGAGAAATCATTTCTTCCGGTAAAGCTAATATTTGCAAAGCCCTTGTAACCTAGTGTTAAATCTCCAAATAAACCAATAAGGCGACTTTGGCTAATAGAGTTTCCAGCAGTAACAACAGCAGCATTAGAAATATTTTTTAAATTTCTAATTGACAATTGTTTACCGACTGTTGAAGTATTAGTGAAATTACTCTCTACAATTTCATTACCAATGTTGAAATCTAACTTTAAATCCTTTGTAAGATTTCTGGATCCAATCAGTTGAAAATATGAATTGATATCTCTACTATTTTGAGCGATGTTTAAAATTCCACCCGTTCCGCCCGCAACTGTATTTCCCTGACCCCTCGCTCCAATCTGATCATAACCAACAGCATTGAAGGAATAGGCATCAACACCTAATCTGTAATTAATGCTCATCCAGGGCAAAACGTCATATTTAAACGTTGTATTTCCTATAATTCTGTTAACCACATCATCATAAGTATTGTTTCTTAAAGTCCAAAGTGGATTGTCTGTGACGTCAAAATAAACCTGGGATCCATCCGGATTTTCGATCGGATAATTAGCCAGGTTGAATGTTCTTGGTAGAAAGTATGCTCTGAAAAACGGGTTTGATAATTGATTTCCGATTTGAGACCTTTCAGAATTCGATAAAACATATTGGGCGGAAACTCCAACCGTAAATTTCGGAGCAACCTGGGAG
>NZ_JBASJU010000116.1:0-3790 GCF_049655485.1 Daejeonella sp. | reverse complement strand
GCCCTGCAGGGTTTGGAGCTGTGTGGTGGGTGCAGATAGAACCCGGAAAGTCCCTGACTTACAATCTTAGAGGGATGGGGGCTACGAGGGGGTATATCTTTAAGTTTGATCTTACTAAACCGGTAGAAGCACCACCCGCACCGTGGGGCTGGGTAGAATAAAAATTATCTTTTGCTTTTTCAAATTTCCGGTTTCAAACGAAATTGTCCTTCCGGTTTGTGACATCAGGATGACAATTCTCTTGCCAAAACCATGACATATGGCTCTATTAACCGACGAAGATTGAATTAAAAACGCCCTGTACAAAAACTGTTGAAAAAAGTTTTGCAGTATACAATAGATAAATACACCTAAGGTCTTAGAAAACCTGATAATTCTACAGTTTAAAAATTCAACGTAGACGTCTAAAAAGTTTAAGTAAAGAATAAGGGCTCTCCATTTTCTCTAAAGTAATGCCTTCAGGTTAAATCTGCCCGATCCGCTTTTTTTCATTCCTCATAAGAATATTCGACAGAGATGCAAATTTCAACCACGCAACATCGCTTGCTATTCATCGTATAATTACCTGTTGAACTTTTAACTTAAACTTATGAGAAAAAACCCCTCTAATAGCAAGGGATTGCTGTCTATGCTATTAATCACATCTGTATTATTTAGCGGATGCCAAAAGGAAGATACACAAGACATTCCGTTAAGTGTGCATGAAAAACTCGAGATGACTACTTCCACCAGTCCAGTGGAAGTGAAAAACATTGACGTCTCAAAGGTTACTTACGATTCAGGACACGCGTATCTTTTAAAAGACTGGTTCGGAGTTGGGGGAGACACCCAATGGGAAAAACCTTCTACTCTGAAAGTTTATGAAAACGGACTTGCTCTTGGCCCTGCTCATTCTTCGCATGATGATGTGCGAACTATCGGACAAGGCAGATTTAGTCATTGGGGGAATGAGCTATTTTTTACCGCATCTGATAATACCGATCCGCGTACGAATGGACGGAAATACACCTATACAATTAACGAATCCGTAGAGACCACGACGAGCCTTTCAGTCCCATCTAATGCTAAAAGCCTGGATCTGTCGATAGTTACATTACATTCTGGTAACGCGTATCAACTAAACGCCTGGTTCGGGGTTGGGGGGGACACCAAATGGGAAACAACTTCCACTCTGAAAGTTTTTGAAAATGATAAGGAACTTGGCCCTGCCCATTCTCTATTAAATGATGTTGTAGCTACTGGCAAAGGAAAATTTAGTCATTTTGGAAATAATCTATATTTCTCTTCATCAGACAATACCGATCCGCGGACAAATGGCAGGAAGTATACCTATACTATCGATGGATCCAGCCCGACTACTACATCAACAGCACCTGGTCCTACCCTGGGACCCGTCACCAACGGCACTGCGCTTAAAAACATGTTTGGTGTCAACACTTACGAATGGAATTTCCTTCAGGATCCAAACAATCCATCTAATGGCTCCACTATTTACGAGCCTAAAATGGCCCTCATAAGAAACTTTGACGGTATTCGCCATTATATGGATTGGGAAAAACTCGAAGATTCACCCGGAAATTACACCTTCAATCCCACTAGAAGGGGTGGATGGAACTTTGATGCGATTTACCAAAGATGCAAACAGGAGGGTATTTTTGTCCTGAGTTGCCTTAAGGAGGCTCCGAATTGGCTTTACAACACCTATCCTGAAGGACAAAGGGATGCGAATAACGTTCCGGCACCATACGGTTCTAATCTGGAAGATCCTGCCTCCTATATTGCACAGGCAAGGGCAGCATTTCAATTTGCAGCTCGATATGGGGCAAACCGAAATGTGGATCCAACGCTTGTTAAAGTCAACGCAACACCACGTTGGACTAACGACCCTGTCAATGAGGTTAAGATTGGCATGGACCTGGTCAAATACATTGAAGCAGATAATGAACGCGACAGATGGTGGGTTGGTCCAAGAGCTTACCAGACAGGCCGACAGTATGCAGCGCATTTATCTGCTTTTTACGATGGTCACAAAGGTAGATTAGGTAGAAACGTAGGAGTTAAAACAGCTGATCCATCTATGAAAGTAGTAATGGCTGGACTGTCTAAAGCTGACGTAAATTATGTGAAGGAAATGATTGCCTGGTGCCGGGAAAACAGAGGATACCGCGCAGATGGATCTGTGGATCTTTGCTTTGACGTAATAAATTACCACCTTTATTCTAACGATAATCAGTCCCAGCAATGGGGAACGGCTACAAGAGGCGTGGCACCTGAACTGAGTGAAATCGGCAGAGTTGCGGACGAATTCGTTACTATGTCAAGAGATTTTGCAAAAGGTATTGAAGTGTGGGTGACAGAGGCAGGTTATGATATAAATTCAGCCAGCCCTCAAAGGGCAATCGCAAGTGGTAATAAGACTGCACTCATCACTCAGGCAGACTGGATATTAAGAACATCCTTATTATATGCACGGCGAGGTATTAAGAAACTGTTCTTCTACCAGTTATTTGATGATAATAAATACAGTCCGATACAGTATGGTTCGTCAGGGCTGGTTGAAGTAGAGGGAGGTCTTAAGAGACGGCCGGCAGCTGATTATATTCTCCAGGCCACCAACTTGATGGGTAATTATAAATATCAGCAAACAATAGGTCAGGATCCACTTGTTGACGTTTATGACTATAATGGACGCAAAATGTATGTCCTGCTTATACCGGATGAAAAAGGCCGTACAGGATCATACGTTTTAAACCTGGGAACTGCTACCTCTGCCACCATCTACAATTTGCAGCCGGGATCTTCTGCAATGACGGCTAAAAAGGTGGTAACAAACGGAGGTAATTTAACCGTTAGCGTTACCGAAACCCCGATTTTTGTACAAGCTGATTAACAAATAGGAAGCTGGGAAGTTGAAATCAATGAGTTCGTCTCTTGAATTAAACTGTCCCAGCTTGGTTAATTAAAGAAAAATCCCCCACCTCCACCGCCGCCATCGAATCTGGGGTTCACCACATTATTAAATAAGGAGCCAAAGCGGTAACGGATACCAAAGCTGGTATAAAAAGAGTAGTTGGAATCAAGTTGCCTGCGACGTGTAAGGAGATCATCAGTGGAAATATCGCCTTTAACAATATTAAGCTGATCCCGCTGGACAGCATAGAAGCCATTAAAGTTTAAGGACAGTCCTTTGTATAATCTTAAATCCGTATAAACAGAAAAAGTTAAATTGTTTTTGCTGAAATCATGAAAGTAGTGTCCAAAAGAGGTAGAGCCACTTACCTGTCCCCATTTTTGATTAAAACTAAGGTCTAAAGATATACTTTGCTGGAATCTTAATTCCTCCATCCTTAGAAAAATGGTCTCCTCTTTATAATTAAGATATCTGGGTCCTACCTTATACATCAATCCGATATAGTGATTATTCGACTCCTTGTAGGGAAAGAAATTGTATTCTATAGCGGGAGTTATCGATAATAATGCGTCGTAGTTACTGTAATCTGAACGCTGGGCAGAAATCGATCCACCGGCAGATAAATGTTCACTTATAGACCAAACAGTTGTATTATTGGTAAAATAACTCTCATTTGTGAATTTGAAAGCATCAACTCCTTCACCAAACCTGTTTTTATTTCTGTTATAACTGAAGTTTGTAGTGGTTTTGTGTTTTTCACTTACACGTGAGGCTGAGCCACCGGTGCTAAAGCTATTCGAGGAGTAGTTTCTATCTCCATTTAGGTAACCATTTAAACGAACGCTAAAAACCCATAAATTCCAGGGGTCTTTTTTAGTC
>NZ_JBASJU010000115.1:0-5704 GCF_049655485.1 Daejeonella sp. | reverse complement strand
GCATCATAGGAGATAAACGTGGTCGGATAAGTGTATTATTTGGTTCGATCCTGCTTTATTCGGTGGCTAACCTGGCCAATGGCTTTGTAACCTCCATTCCAGCCTATGCTGTTATCCGATTTATTGCTGGTATAGGTTTGGCAGGCGAATTGGGTGCTGGAATTACACTGGTTACTGAAACGATGAGCAAAGAAAACAGGGGATATGGTACTATGATCGTCGCAGGTGTCGGACTGCTTGGCGCTGTGGCCGCGGCTATAATTGGAGAGCATTACGCCTGGGAAACGTCTTATATTATTGGTGGGGTTATGGGCTTACTTCTCCTCGGCCTTCGCGTAGGACTTGCCGAATCCGGGATGTTTAAAAATGTAAAGAGTGATGGCGTTAGTCGCGGGAATATCTTCATGCTATTCAATGACGGAGCCCGATTCAAAAAATAATTAAGTTGTATACTTATCGCTATCCCTCTTTGGTTCGTTGTTGGCGTACTTGTTACTTTCTCTCCTGAGTTTGGGAAAGAGCTCAATGCCACCGAACCATTATCTGCCGGAACAGGAATTCTGTGGTGTTATATCGGCATAGCCCTTGGAGATATCGTTGCAGGTTTCATGGCTCAAATGCTGCGTTCACGCAAAAAGGTAATGCTCACCTTTCTGATCCTTACCGCGATAAGCATTGTCGTCTATCTGAACGCCGAAGGGATGACCAGTGAGCAATTTATCTGGCTTGCACTGTTCCTTGGCTTCTCATCGGGGTATTGGGCAACTTTCGTCACGATAGCTTCCGAACAATTCGGAACTAATTTAAGAGCAACCGTTACGACTACTGTACCAAACTTTGTAAGAGGGTCCTTAGTCCTTGCCACACTTTCATTCACAGCATTAAAAGGGAGTATGGGAATTATAAATAGCGCGATGGTAGTTGGATTTGTTTCCATCGCAATAGCGCTTGTTGCTTTGTACCAGTTAAAGGAAACGTTTGGTAAGGATTTGGATTATGTGGAAATAAGTTGAAAAATCCCCACTTTTGCCCCCATGATCACAAAAGAACAAGTCGCCGACGCCTACAAACAAATCCAGGATGAAATATGTGCAGGGCTGGAGTTGGCAGATGGAAAGGGGAAATTTGAGGAAGAATTGTGGACCAGGGAAGGCGGTGGCGGTGGTCGCACCAGGATCATCCAAAATGGAAATGTGCTGGAGAAAGGCGGAGTAAATTTTTCTGCCGTTGAGGGAAAGCTACCCGATAATATCAAAAAGGCGTTCGGAGTAAATGAAGACGACTTTTTTGCAACTGGTGTTTCTATCGTCATACATCCCAATAACCCCTGGGTGCCGATAATTCATATGAATATCCGGTATTTTGAAATGATCTCCGGGGAAAAGGAACTGAGATGGTTCGGTGGTGGTATAGATCTTACTCCACATTACGTAATTGATGAGGATGCGCAGTTTTTCCATAAGAGCCTGAAAACCACCTGCGATCGATTCAAGAATGACTTTTATCCCCGATTTAAAAAGTGGGCCGACGACTACTTCTTCATCAAGCATAGAAATGAAACCCGTGGAATTGGTGGTATTTTTTATGACCGGCTAAATCCCGAATCAACCGGGCTTAGCTGGGATGAAATATTTGAGTTCTCTAAAGGTGTTGGCAGAACATTTTTGCCGATGTATACTGAACTCATTGCAAGAAACAGAGAAAAATCTTTTACTCCTCAACAAAAAGAATGGCAATTTCAGCGCAGAAGCAGATATGTTGAATTCAACCTCGTGTATGATGCAGGCACCAAATTTGGCCTGGAAACCAATGGACGGATCGAATCAATCTTAATGAGTCTGCCTCCGCAGGCAAATTGGGTGTATGATTTTAAACCACAACCGGGTACGGAAGAAGAAAAAACCCTAGCTTTATTAAAAAAAGGAATAGACTGGATATAGGAAGATGAAATCATTAATAACAAGATCACTTGCAGCATTGTGTTTAATTCTGATGGTGGGATGCTCATCCAACGGGCTTGAAGGTAAATGGCAATATGACGGGGGTATTTATAACGGTAAATCCCGGAATGCAGCAACGGAATTCCTCATGCAAAGGACATATAAAGCTGATACATACGAGGCTTTTCTGCTTGAAGGAGCAGCTAAACCTGAACTTTACAACTCTGGTAAATATGAGATAAAAGGCGACAGCATTCTGATCACCAGCACTTTCAGTACGCAACCTTCTCAAAACGATAACATGACCGTAGCCTACAAATTCAAGTTGGAAGGGGATAAAATGACAACTAATGGTGTCCTTCCCAATGGGATGATTGTAGAAGAGTACTGGAAACGGGTGAAATAGTTCAATCATGGAATATTTACAATTGTTAGCCCATTCTATACAACAAAAGCCACAATCGTGTGGCTTTTGTGCATTTTAAGGAGACTTTAAAAACAATTTAGAAATTTCCTGTTCGAACATCTTATTGTAATATTCTTAAGGCATCAAGTTTTGTTTAAATTTTTTGTAATAAATTTAAACAATGAATTTATTTTCCATTTCACAGCTTTCCCTGTACTCAGGAATCAAGCCTCATACAATACGGGTTTGGGAGCAAAGATATAATGCCCTGCAGCCTGCGAGGTCGGAAGGTAACACGCGATATTATAGCAGTGATCAGCTTCGTCGCTTATTGAACATCGTTAGCCTGATGGAAAGCGACTATAAAGTTTCTGAACTTTGTTCGATGCCTGACGACCAGCTTTCAGAAATGGTGCTGGAACGTAAGGATGCTACCGCGAGTGAAGCAACAGAATATTATGTCTCACAATTGATTTCAGCTGGTATGGCTTACCAGCAGGATAGATTCGAAAAGCTTTTCGAGGAATGCCTGGTCAATTATGGCTTATCGCAAACATATAAAATCGTAATATATCCCATGCTGGTTCGGGTTGGCCTGATGTGGTCAGCAAATGCTATCCCAATTGTACAGGAGCACTTTATTAGTAATATCGTTCGGCAAAAAATTTTGAGGACTATCGATACGTTGGCTCCAGCCGGTCCGGAGGCTGAAAAATGGGTCCTTTTTCTTCCCGAAGATGAATACCACGAGATAGGGTTGCTTTTTGCAGCATTTATTATTCGTGAATCTGGGCGTAAAGTTGTGTATCTTGGTAGTAGTGTCTCTGCCGATGCAGTTCTCACTGCACTGGACGAAGTTAAGCCCCAGTATTTGCTCTTGTTTCAGGTGCGCTACAATCAGATTGAAGATGTCCAGAAATACTTGAGTGAGCTGGAAGGGGGATTTAAAGGAAAAACAATATATGTTTCCGGCAACTCTAAGTTGTTGAGCCAGATAAATTGCCAAAATAAGATTAACTGGCTGCAGGATATTGATTCATTGGAGAAAATGCTTACAATTTAAACGTGAATTTTTATGTCTAAAATAGCCATCATAGGTTCTGGTTTCTCCGGTTTAAGCGCTGCATGCTATTTGGCGGCGGGAGGGCATGAAGTGCACGTTTATGAGAAAAATGCAGAAGCCGGCGGCAGGGCACGTCAGTTTTGCACATCCGAAGGCTATGTCTTTGATATGGGCCCAAGCTGGTATTGGATGCCAGATGTCTTCGAGCGCTTTTTTGAAGACTTTGGTCACAAAGTATCAGATTTTTATGATCTCCGTATTCTCTCGC
The DNA here is from genome assembly GCF_049655485.1 of Daejeonella sp. GTDB lineage: Bacteria > Bacteroidota > Bacteroidia > Sphingobacteriales > Sphingobacteriaceae > Daejeonella. Next base: position 2,027 of record NZ_JBASJU010000115.1, on the reverse strand, counting down.
CAGCATTTGACATCGTTTTCCCAGGCAATGAGATCGTTAGTGTTCCGGAAAATTATACCAAACTAAAGGCCTTATTTGAAACCATAGAAGCGGGCAGCTCGATACAGCTAGATAAGTTCATGAACGAAGCGAAGTTCAAATATGATACGGGGATGGGCAAATTGGTTTACAAGCCAGGCCTTTCCTTAATGGAATTCGCTGATCTTGATTTAATCAAAGGTGCGTTCCGCCTCCAGGTTTTCAGCTCGTTCAGCAGCCATGTCCGGAAATACTTCTCAAATCCGAAGCTCATCGCTTTAATGGAATTTCCTGTGCTTTTTTTAGGAGCAATGCCACAGGATACCCCGGCTTTGTACAGCTTAATGAATTACGCAGGCCTCAAACTGGGGACCTGGTACCCAAAAGGAGGATTCGGCAAGGTAATAGAAGGTATCAAGTCCTTAGCCGAAAACAATGGAGTGAAATTCCATTTTAAAAGTGCAGTTAGTCAGATCAATATTGAAAAAGGTCTGGCAAAAAGTATTTCGGTTAATGGCGATGAAGTGCTTGTTGACGCTGTTATTGCTTCCGCAGATTATCAGCATGTGGAAGAAAAACTGATTCCTCAATCTTACCGTAATTATCCTGTTAGCTATTGGGAGAAAAAGACTTTTGCACCCTCATGTTTGATTTTTTATATAGGGCTTAGTAAGAAAGTGGACCGATTAAATCACCATACTCTATTTTTTGATGAAGACCTGCTGGAACATTCAAAAGAAATCTATAAAAATCCGAAGTGGCCTGTTAAACCACTTTTTTATGTGTGCTGCCCTTCTAAATCGGATGATACAGTTGCGCCTGCCGGACATGAAAACCTATTTCTTCTGATGCCAATTGCACCCGGACTAGATGACAGTGAGGAGATGAGAGAAAAGTATTTTAAGATAATGATCCGGAGACTCGAAAAGCAAATAGGCGAGGAAATCCTTGAACTGATTGATTATAAACGTTCTTATTGCGTGAACAATTTTATCGAAGATTATAACTCTTATAAAGGTAATGCCTATGGCCTCGCAAATACCCTAATGCAAACTGCCAATCTGAAACCGGGAATAAAAAATAAGAAGATCAGCAATCTTTATTACGCAGGCCAGCTTACTGTCCCCGGACCGGGCGTACCGCCTGCTCTAATCTCCGGTAAAGTGGTTGCAAATACACTTAGTGACGAACTTAAAAAGAAAGTATATGAAGAATCTATTTGACAATCTCTCAGTGGAGATCAGCAAAATGACGACTCGTACATATAGTACGAGTTTCTCGATGGGCATATACTTTATAGATGCGCGTTTAAGAGATGAAATTTATTCTATCTACGGTTTCGTACGTCTGGCGGACGAAATCGTCGATAGTTTTGACAGCTATGAACAAAGGTACCTGCTTTCTAAACTCAAAGCAGATACCTATGAAGCTATTCAGAGTGGTATCTCAATAAATCCTATATTAAATTCATTTCAACATGCTGTAAATAAACATAATATAGATATTGATCTGATCGAGACTTTTCTTAAAAGCATGGAAATGGACCTGGAGAAAGTTTCTTATAATAAGGAGAATTACAATCAATATATACTGGGATCGGCGGAGGTTGTAGGCCTGATGTGTCTTCATGTTTTTACAGAAGGGGACCGGGCAAGTTTTGATCATTTAAAACCTTATGCCATGAAGCTTGGTGCAGCGTTTCAAAAGGTCAATTTTTTGCGTGACCTGAAAGATGATTATCACATTCTTGGCAGATGTTATTTCCCGGATGTGAACGTTCAGGAGTTCAATCATGTCTCAAAGGAGCAAATTGAAGCCGAAATCGAGGAGGATTTCGCAGAAGCTCTTAAAGGTATCAGGATGCTGCCGGCTACATCGAAAAGGGGCGTATATCTGGCGTATATCTATTATATAACTCTATTTAATAAAATAAAAAGCCTTCCGGCACACAAAGTGCTAACAGAAAGAATAAGAATTAATAATGGGCGGAAAATTGGCCTTATGATAAA
>NZ_JBASJU010000114.1:0-2577 GCF_049655485.1 Daejeonella sp. | reverse complement strand
AAGGCGGGAATCTAAGTCTTACCGTAATGCTTCCATTAAAGGATTACTTCCCCGTTAACTCCGCAATCCTGTTCCTTTCAGTCTGCACTTCCCTGGCTAGCTTCTTTTCTTTTTCGTTAGCGGCGGCTTTGTGCTTTTGGAACTCTTCTGTTAGGTCGTTGAACAAGCCTGTGCGGTAGCGGGCTTCATTAATAGAAGACTTGCTGCGGTAAATTGCAAAGGCAAGGCCGGCAGCTAACAGTCCAACAATTCCCCACATAATCATGCTATAGGTAGCCTTGTCAACAGGAATGCCTAAGAGATTTACCGTATTTACACTAGCCTTCGATTCTTCAAGCTGCTTTTGCACCGATTCAAGTTCCCTTTTTGACTGTTTGACCGTTTGTGCGCTGCCCTGGATTTTTGCATTTGCTTCATTTCTCAGTTGTTTTTCCCGTGTTAAGGTATCCTGAATATTTCTCCAGAAGAGTTCAATTTTATCTTGACGGATCTCTTTAAATCCCTGGTAGGAACCAGACTTAACCACTACATCCTGGTATTGTTGGGCAAGGCTTGACCCGGGTGTTTGCGCTTGAACGTTTATTGTAGTACATATAATAAGGAGTAAGAGGGTAGATTTTAGTCTCGACATATTTACGGGGTTTGAATTATAGAACTAGTTTGGAATTATTTTATTGTGGTTACGAAGAACTAGCCAATCGTATTTTAACCAGCAAAAGCGAATTCACGCAGAATTTTGCCCGATTATTTTATAATTCTCGAAATAAAGCAAATTCTTCATTACGAATTTCATAATACGTTATTCACCGGCATTGCGAATTTCATAATTGCGGTAGTGCCGGCATTGGGAAGTCCATAATTGCGCATTCACCGGTATTGAAAATATGGTAAAAGTGCATTTAGGGGTGGAATTACGAGGATTTTTCGTAAATTATAGGGAGAAGGAAAGGTGAAAAGTGAAAAGTGAAAGGTGAAAGGTGAAAGTGGAAGGAAAAAAGTTCATAGGTCGCGGCTCGGAAAGAGGGATTTAGGGGGTGAAGAGGGAGTGAACGCTTAGTGAACCACTAGTGAATCCTGAGTGAACGGAATGGAGGTTGGAATTCGGAGGTTAAATCGGAGGTCTGAAGTCGGAAGTCGGAGGTCAGAAGTCGGAAGTCGGAGGTCTGAAGTCTGAGTAGTACTGAAGAAAAAGGAAGGGTAGACGGAACTTGTTACGAGAATTGTACCGGTATGAGTAATGAACATAAACAATCTAAATTTTTGCCTATGGAGCAATGAATGATAAAATGAGGTGATTATCCGCTCCGGCGCGGACTTACCAAACGAAGGCGAAGAAAGACCCGCCACATGGTCAATAGTTTACTGTTACTATAAACACAAATACTGGTGCATTACAGTTATTGGGTTCAAATCCCGAATGGTGCCGTTAGTATGGTGAGGTCCGTGGCCAGGGCAGTACACCGAACGCGAAATAGGCGGTAAGTATGAAGACTCTGCTAAAAATTATTAATGAGTGTTGTACGTTTTACGTCTGGGCGTATAGACCCCTCAGTCCGCCCAGGGTGGACAGCTCCCCCTGTCGGAACGTATTCAGCCGGGCGGGCTTGAAAAAAGGGGAGCGGAAACGTACCTAATGCAAACTCCCAGTTAATGTAAACTATCAGCAGTTTATGATCCACTCATAGTTTCGTATTATATATGTATATATAATATCTCGTATCTTATTCCAAAATTCCAGAATGTACAAGCTAAAAATACATTTCCCGTTACTCCCCTTCGAACTTACAGCCTATCACTTACAACTTATAGCTCCTCTTACAGCGTCTAGTAAACGTAAATCGTAAAACCTACAACATATAACTTCTCCTTATAACTTTTTGCAAAAATAACTTCGCAACTATTTGATATTTAACAGAACTTCCCTATCTTTGCCGTCCCTTTAGAGGGGTTTACTATGTCTTGAACGAAGCCCTACTGCTTCGATGGACACAAATTGAATTTAGAAAATGTCAGGAATTATTGGAAAAAAAGTAGGAATGACCAGCATATTCGATGCTGACGGGAAAAACATCCCGTGCACGGTTATCGAAGCTGGCCCATGCGTAGTTACTCAACTACGTACCGTCGACACAGACGGCTACACCGCAGTTCAGTTAGCTTTCTCCGACAAGAAAGAGAAAAACACAACCGGTTCACTTAAAGGACATTTCGCAAAAGCTGGTACAACTCCAAAGCGCAAGCTGGTTGAGTTCAAGACTTTTGAGGATGAAAAAGCACTTGGTGATACAGTTGACGTTTCGATCTTCGTGGAAGGCGACTTTGTTGATGTAGTTGGTACCTCAAAAGGTAAAGGATTTCAGGGTGTTGTAAAACGCCACGGATTTGGCGGTGTGGGTGGTCAAACTCACGGTCAGCACAACAGGTTAAGAGCACCAGGTTCACTTGGAGCTTCTTCATGGCCTTCACGTGTATTCAAAGGAATGCGCATGGCAGGTCGTATGGGTGGTGATCGCGTTAAAATTCAGAATCTTCAGGTTTTGAAGGTGTACACAGAGCAAAACTTATTGGTAGTGAGCG
>NZ_JBASJU010000113.1:0-2151 GCF_049655485.1 Daejeonella sp. | reverse complement strand
GGGGACCAATTGCAAAGGTTATAAACGGTTTAGATTATGCAACAATAGCAAATATTAGCGCTGAAGTAAAGACCAGACTAACGGAAATTGCAGGCGAGGCAGGATTTAAGTCAGTCATTGTACTTCCTATAAAAATCGACTCTGTTCTTAAAGCAACATTTAATATTTACTCGACGGAGATTGACTTTTTTGATGATCAGGAAGTTGAATTATTAAAAGAAGCTACAGCTGACATATCTTTCGCTTTAGAAGTATTTGAAAAAAGTAAATTGAGAACCCAGGCTGAGGCCCGGTTGCTCGAAAGCGAAAAGAAATTATCAAAAGCTCAGAGCCTTGCTCAGCTGGGTTATTGGGAATTCAATCTGGATGATAATACATTTTTCTGGTCCGATGAAACTTTCCTGATTTGGGGTCGCACCAAGGAGGATTTCAAGCCAACTATACAGTCGCTAATAACGACTATACATCCCGAGGACCAGGATTTCTTCATTTCAGAGCATTCGTCGTCTTCTGCAGGGCTTATCAATCTAGACATAGAATATCGTGTTATTATGCCTGATCAAGCCGTTAAATGGGTTAATGATATTGGGCAAATAGTTTCGAGTGAAAAAGGGGTGGCCATAAAATTTGAAGGTACTGTGCAGGATATCACAGCTCGCAAAGTTGCTGAAGAAGAACTTAAGAAAACAGAAAGCCTATACAGACAAATAGTGGAAACCGCTCAGGAGGGTATTTGGTTGGTTGATTGCGAGGGAAAAACTACGTTTGTAAATAATAAGATGTGCGAAATACTGGAGTATACTGAGGATGAGGTGATGGCCAGTGAACTGTTTGCATTCTTGGATGAAGAAGGTAGGCAAAGGGCGACTGATGCGATAGATAATGAAAAAAGGGGAGTCGCAACCCACGGAGATTTTAAGTACATAACTAAGTCGGGCAGGGAAGTATGGACCAGCATATCAGCCAGTCCTTTTTTCGATGCAGAAGGCAATTACAACGGCTCATTGGCTATGGTTTCTGATATCACCGAACAGAAAGCACTGCAACAATTACTAGATAAGGCAATCACGCTTTCCAGAATTGGAACTTATGAAATTGACCTGGTGAAAAATGAGATCTTCTGGTCAGCCATGACTAAAGAAATACATGAGGTGGGAGAGGATTATGTTCCAGATTTTGCAACTGCTATTGAATTTTATAAAGAGGGCTCGGGCAGGGAAGCCATCCAGGCCGCTATTAAAGGGGCAGTTGAGCATCAGATACCGTATGACCTGGAGTTAGAAATTGTTTCTGCCAAAGGAAATCATATCTGGGTGAGGGCAATCGGAGATACAGAATGCCACGATGGTGTTTGTACCCGTCTTTACGGGAGCTTTCAGGACATTCAAAAAGTGAAAACTGCGGAGCTTGAAGTCCTGAAGGCTTATGAAGAGAAAAATGACATCCTGGAAAGTATCGATGATGCCTTTTTTGCAGTGGATAAAAACTGGACAATAACTTATTGGAACAATCAGGCAGAGAAAATATTGAAAATGCAAAGGGAAGACGCACTGAATATGAATTTGTGGGATTTATATTCGGATGCTATTGGTACAAGCATGTGGAAGAACTATCACGAGGCACTCACTGACAATACAGCGCGCCACTTTGAAGATTATTACCACGCTATGGATATGTGGTTTGAGGTGAGTGCCTATCCCTCCTCGAGAGGTTTATCCGTATTCTTTAAAGATATTACTGAACGTAAACTGTCGGAATCCAGGCTAAATGAATTGAATGAAAGTCTCCAGAGATACGCAGACGAACTACTGATTTCTAACAAAGGCCTGGAACAATTTTCCTATATCATATCTCATAATCTTAGGTCGCCGGTCGCGAATATACTCGGCCTTACGGAAATTTTGCAAAGCGGGGGCAATGACCAGGAAACTTCTGATATCCTGTTGAATGATATCGTAACCAATGTACAAAGGCTCGACGATGTAATACGCGACCTGAACCATATCTTAAGCGTTAAAAGTGTGTTAAATGAACTAAAAGAACCGGTAAGTTTAACAGCCCTGCTTTCTACAATACGGACAAGTATTAAAAACATCATAGAACAGGAAAATGTAGATTTCAACCTGAGCGGAATCCAGGTCGATGAGATTT
>NZ_JBASJU010000112.1:0-3469 GCF_049655485.1 Daejeonella sp. | reverse complement strand
TAAAACATCCTTTCACTATTGCAAAGTTCTCCCGTACGTCGACTCCCATTATGCTGATGGAGATTAGCCATGAGGGTTTTACTGGGCTTGGAGAAGCTTCTATGGTGCGTTATATGGGCGAGAATATGGAGACGGCTACAGCATTTATGTCCAAAGTTGATCTCTCCTGGCTGAAAGCCCCATTTGATTTTGATGAAGTAGTTGCATATCTGGATAATATTGCACCCGGAAATCCTAATATTAAAGCCGCTATTGATATTGCTTTACATGATTTGAAGGGTAAGATTGAAAACACACCATGCTATAAATTCTTCGGGACTGACCCGTCTAACATGCCCGAAACGTCATACACACTTGGTATCGATACTCCTGAGGTTTTAATACAGAAAATAAAGGAGGGTGAACATTGCCATATCATTAAAGTCAAGCTTGGACGCGATAACGACAAAGAACTGATCAATACGATCAGGTCGGCAACAGATAAGCCATTGTTTGTGGATGCGAATCAGGGCTGGTCCGATAAAGAACATGGTTTGGATATGGTTCACTGGCTGCACGAACAGGGAGTTGTATTAATAGAGCAGCCTATGGCGAAAGAAGACCCTGATTCCAATGCCTGGATTACCGAACGCAGCCCGGTAGCCATTGTTGGTGATGAATCGGTTCAACGCTTTGCGGATGTAGATAAAGCTAAAGGGGTTTATCATGCGATTAATGTAAAATTGATGAAAAGTGGTGGGATGCACGAAGGACATCGGATGATCATGAAGGCCAAAGAGCTGGGCATGAAAGTTATGATAGGTTGTATGAGTGAAACAAGCTGTGCCACCCTGGCTGCTGCTGCTTTAGCGCCACTATGCGACTGGGCAGATCTTGACGGGCCTTTCCTTACGAGTAATAACCCTTATATAGATCCCGAGTTTAAAGATGGGAAGTGGGTGTTGAATGAGGATGCGGGGTTGGGAATTAGGAAGGGGTAATGATCTCTCTTTGTAGAATGTCAATCACTCTAAATGTTGAGAGGTTCCCTGCATGCCGGACAGCTGGCGGCCAGGACAACTTCCTCTATTATTTCTTGGTCATGTCCCTTACACTCTTAGCAAGCCGTACCTTCAAAAATATAAGCATCGCAAAGGGCGGGGTAGCGGCAATAGCATAGAGATAATAGTTATTCTTAATAGACCAAATAATACAAAGTACCAGTACGATCAGAGCAATATTAAGAAAGATGTTAAACAGAATCTTCTTAAACATATTAGTAAACCCTCATATCAGGCTCATATTCTGCCGCCCATGCAAGGATTCCTCCTTTAAGATTATAAAGATTGGTATAGCCTAACTGCTCCAGTTGCATGACTGCTGCTGCACTTCTCGCACCGCTGCGGCACTGCATAATTACCGGTTTGTCTTTGCTGATTTTAGAAGCCTCAACCACAACGCCAGCAAGGGGAATATTTTCACCTTCGATGTTTGACATTTCATATTCAAAAGTCTCGCGCACATCAATAAGTTGAAAGTCTTCCTTATTGTCGATCATTTGCTTTAATTCCTGTACTGTTACTTCCTTCATGTCTGGTATATTTGTCGGACAAAGATAGGCATTTCCTAAATATTTAATAAACTAAAGGGGTGATACTGTGTTGCATTAAATAAAATGACGCGGATGTAACATGTTAATAAAGTGGGCGTTTAATTACATATTTTGATTTCAGATGAAGAAAGTAACCGATTTTTTCTGGTTCTGTTCCGGAGCGCATGTTGATACACTTAAACGGTATCCAACTGAGCATAATAAGTATGTGGGTATCGGTGCCACTATATTCTTCACAGCACTCTTTGCGTCGCTTTCCGGTGGCTATGCCATGTATTTTGTATTTTCCGGCAGTCCCCTTGCGGTTGGGTTTGCATTCCTTTTCGGGATAATCTGGGGTCTGGCAATCTTCAATATGGACCGTTATATTGTTGCCAGTATCAGCAAAAGTGGCACCACTAATCAGCAGATCCTTCAGGCTACACCCCGGATATTACTTGCCATTATGATCGGAATTGTGATTTCGCGGCCGCTGGAGCTTAAAATATTTGATAAGGAGATCCGTGAGAAGTTAAAGACGAGTTATTTAAACGGGCAGCGGTCTAAAATCGACACCCTGAATAAAACATTTGCAAATAAGTATGCTTCGGAGATCCAAAAAACGGCAGAACTGAAGCAGGAAAAGGATTCATTAGAAAAGGATATTAACCGCTCACGGTACATTTTGAACCAGGAGGTTTTTGGAGATAAAACTAACCAGACTTCAGGTGTTACCGGATATGGGACCTATGCAAAGCAAAAAGAATCTCTTGTTGTGCAGAAGGAGCAGAGACTGCAAACGCTCCGAACCGAGCTTGCCGGAATGGAGACTTTCTTTGCCCGGCGAAAAGACCTGGATGGCCTTTCGGAGCAGCGGATGTTTAGTGGCAGGCAGCTGGATAGCCTTGCCAATGTAGCAGGCTTTGCCGACCGAAACTGGGCGCTTGGCCAGTTAAGCTTTAAGGAGGACGGTACCCGGGATCTCGATACGTATCTGGCAATTTCCTTCATCGGCTTCCTCTTCATATTGTTTGAATGTCTTCCCGTCTTTGTGAAATTAATGAGCAATAAGGGCCCTTACGACGTGGCGCTTGAAAATGTGGACGAAACTTACATGTACAAATCCGTAAAAACGAAAGATGAGGATATTGCAGTCACGGATGGGGTGCAGGAGACACGGATTTACACCGAGATCGACAAACAGAAACAGATTGTGTCCCGGACTTCACAGCGGGATTTGGAGAAATATGATTGGGACTAGCGAATTAGCAAATCGAGAATTAGCAAATTTGCGAATTAGTAAATTAGCAAATGGGGAGGAGTTTTTAATTGGTGCGAGGATCTAAGGGCGATGGGCAATTTCGGATAATTTGTTAAATTAGCGAATGAAGACTTGGTTAATGAAAGGATGTCCTGATATTTATTAATGCATTTTCGTCCCTAACATTTGCTCATTTGCTAATTCTCTAATTTTCTCATTTCCTAATTCTCTAATTCGCTAATTTTCCCAATCCCAATGAAAATATCCCTTTTATTCCTGTCCTGCCTTTTCGCGGTATCTACTCTCTCCGCGCAGGATGCGATCCAATATTCTATATCATTTCCGAATGCTGTTCATCATGAGGCGGAGGTTACGATCAACGTTTCTGATTTACCCGTCGGGCCTCTCACTTTTCGAATGAGCCGCTCATCGCCCGGTCGTTATGCAACCCACGAGTTTGGTAAAAATGTGTATGGTGTCAAGGCGCTTGATGGTAAAGGGAACACAGTTTCGGTTACACAGGTTGAGGGCGATGTTTACCGGCTTGATAAACACGATGGATCGGCGAGGATAAACTACACCGTTTATGGTAACCACGTAGACGGAACATACCTTGCTATAGACGAAACTCACGCGCA
>NZ_JBASJU010000111.1:0-2565 GCF_049655485.1 Daejeonella sp. | reverse complement strand
AAAACGAGATACATTTGAATGGGAATTAGATAAAAGGAGTCTTGGAGGGGAACAGTATTTACCAAACACAGTGGGGAGAGCTGAAAGTGGAAAGCTGAAAGCTGAAGAAAGCGAAGACCTTAAATACTATGTTTGGTTATTATTAACGATAGTGTTTGTTATAGAAAGATATTATTCAACCCGAAACAGTTTGAATTGATGAAGGATAGCGTGGGACATATCTTTTTACGAAAGCTGCGAACGCAATGGCTAAGCTACGGGCTTCTTTCAAACCTGTTCATTGCTCTTTCCGTTTCCGCACTCCTTATTTCAATTTTGAAACTTTTCACCGTCATTTCACTTTGGTGGATGCTGCCGATAACCCTGGGTGTTTTCGGAATCCTAATTTGGTGGTCAGGAATTTTAAAAACCAACGAAAAAGATGTTGCCCGGCTCTTGAATCAATCGTATCCTAACCTTGAAGAAAGTACGGAATTGCTCATTAAACCAGCAGTATCTTTAAACTTGCTTGAACGCTTACAAGTCGGGAAAATAGAAGCGGAATTATCACAGGTTTCAACTTCCACCCTATTCAGGCACAGCTTGCAGAGAGCTGGATTAATACTTATCGCAGGCTTGATCCTGGCATTCGGAATTGGCCAGTTTGATTCCTACAGCCAAAAAACGGAACAAGCCGAACAAATAGAAAGTAAATCCAAACTGGAAGTAATTCCTGATAAGATCCTCCCGGGAATCGAATCGGTTGAACTTAGAATCAATCCACCGGCCTACACCCGACGACCTTCCAGGAATCAGTCACAATTCTCTCTTACTGCTGAAGAAGGTTCTGCATTAAACTGGCAGATCCAAACCAGCCAGCCTGTTAAAAACATCAAATTAATTTTCAACGATAAGGAAGTTATCCCGCTAAGGGCCACAAACAAAGAAGGCACGAGCTGGGCCTTGAGTAAAACTGTGAGTAAGTCGGGTTTCTACCAGGTCGATCTGGAAGGAACATTATCCGATCTGTACAAACTCGAAGTTATTAAAGACCAGCCAGCTGTTGTCCGCATTATCACCCCTGCTCAGTATTCAAGCATTGATTTCGGGGAGCCGCAGCGAACCCAGCTGCAGGTTCAGATCACGGACGATTATGGAGTTAATGGCGCATTCATAGCGGCTACCATCAGCAGCGGACAAGGAGAAGGCGTCAAATTCAGGGAACAAAAGATTGCCTTCCAGCAGAATTTCTTAGGTGCTTCATCTTATAAACTGAATAAGACTATTGACCTTAAAGCACTCGCCATGGTACCCGGCGATGAGCTTTATTTTTACATCCAGGCCCGCGACAGTCGCTTGCAGGATAGCCGCTCTGATGTCTATATCGTAACCATCCAGGATACCGCGCAATTAATGAGCATGGATGGGATGCTGGGAGGAGTCAACCTGGTACCCGAATATTTCCGCAGCCAGCGCCAGATCATCATCGACACCGAAAAACTAATCAAAGAACGAAGCACTATTAGCGCACAGGAATTCAATAGCCGCAGCAATGAAATCGCAACAGATCAAAAGCTACTCCGACTTCGTTACGGGAAATTCCTGGGTGAGGAAGATGAAACAGAAATTGGCGGCGCTCATGATGAAGAGGAAGAAGGCCATGATGAACCCGTCGTATTTGGGGATCCAGAACAAATGCTCGACGCTGTTGCTCACAAGCACGATCAGGCTGAAGATGCTACCTATTTTGAACCTGAATTAAAAGCCCAGCTAAAAGCAACCCTTACGGAGATGTGGAAGTCAGAACTGCAATTGCGCTTGTACAAACCTGTTGAAGCTCTGCCTTTTGAGTATAAAGCCCTGCGCCTGCTAAAAGATTTGCAGCAAAAATCGCGTGTGTATGTCGCGAAAACTTCTTTCAAACCCCCGCTCATCAAAGCCGATAAACGCTTAAGCGGCGAGCTCGATAAAATTATCCAGCCGCAGGCTGTACGTAACCTGGATTCTGAAAAGAATCCGCAAAATTCATTGAAGCTGGCGGCTAGCTTAATAGCTGGCAGCAAACAGGGTCGGAAATTAAATGCTGACGAAATCCTGACACTCAATGATGCAAGCCGGACACTCGCAGCAAGCGCCGCGGCACAACCCGGAATATACCTGGGTTCTCTTGGAACATTAAGGGCAATTATCCGTTCCGGCGAAGTACGTACAAGTCCCGCGAATAAAAGAGAGTTGGAAGCAGCACTGCAAAAAATCGTTACCCAGGAAAGCCGCTCACCCCAATCTCAAAAGAGCGCTCCGACAAATGATCTGGCAACAGAATATTTCAATAATCTCAGAAGGAACCGGTAATGGAGAAGTGGATCATCCTCATATCGTCAATGTTGCTTCTGGCCTTTCTGTGCTGGAAAGAGACCCGGCGGAAAAATAAAGCCCGCTTAGTTCTCCGGATAGCGGCCTCTGTCGGCGCAGTTGCCGCTATGTATTTCATTGCTCTTCCCATCTCTTTCCAGCGCAAGCTCGATCCTTCTAAAGAAAATACAGCGGTTCTATTAACAAGCGGGTATGAAAGTGATAGCTTAAGCA
>NZ_JBASJU010000110.1:0-1777 GCF_049655485.1 Daejeonella sp. | reverse complement strand
CAAGAATTGACTTGAAGGTGGTTTTCTTACGGTCGGGGTACAATACTAAAGCACAGGCTTTATTATCTTCAGATAAGTAAACGTCCCCGTAATTGTAACAAATTTCAAAAGAATAGTCCATTAAGGCGGCAATTCTCTTTTCTCTTAACTCATCCTGTTGAGCGATATAATTAACGCTTTGATTTTTGTCGAAAGACTTAGAAAGTATGTTTTTAACTAATACCTTGTCACCATATGCTGCTTTTTTCATAGGAACCTCAGTTGATGCAAAAACAAAAACTGCAAAAATTATACCATCAACGAATATTAGTTAGCTGAGATTTAGCTGTCTTCACGCTTTCAACAGATTCATACCATGCTCCAGTTTTCGGGGTTAAAGCTGAAGATTTTTCATTTTGCCAGAACTGCCAGAGCTGCCGGAGGGCTGGGTAGTGGGCGAATTATGATTGTTTGAACCAAGTTCAGACGCGATTAATTCTTGAATGTCTTGCTTGATCTGGTAGTAGTTTACTTCAATCAAATCCGAATCGATGGTTCGGATTTTGGGAATGGACTTAAATCGTTGCTCTTCATCTTTTATTGCTTTATGATTATTCATAATTTCGTTATGGAAAATCTTTAGATCGATTTGAGTTTGAGGGTCATCAGCTACCATCCCAACAAATTCACCGGAGGATAGGGTAGAAATTTTTGCTGCTGGAATTGCAAAATCGAGTTGAGTCGACCTGCTTACAGACGTTTCTGAACTGTTTATTGATATGCTCTGCCTGGACTGCTGAATTTTGCCAAAACGCTCAGATAATTGCTTTGCGGTATCGCCGGTAACCTGACCTGAAATGACGTTCCCTATAATATTAAGAATTACCTCAGCTTGTTCACGTCCATAATCTTTCTTAAGTTGACTATAATCTTGCACCGCCAGTGTCGTTGCTACTTTATTTGATCTGGCTGTTGCTATTAGGGTATCGATATGATTAAAATATATAGTCGGAAACTCATCGAATACCAGGCTGCATTTCTGTTTGTCCTTTTGATTAACCAGTTTTATCATTCTTGAAATGTATAGACTCAACACTGCGCCATAAACCTGCTGTTTTTGTGGATTATTACCCACACAGATTATTTTGGGATCTTTCGGGTTATTCAGATCAAGGGTGAAGTCATTGCCAGATAACACGTAATACAATGAAGGCGAAGATAATCTAGCCATACTGATCTTAGCGCTAGCAACCTGACCTTCTAACTGATCGTAGGCTTCATTCTTCCATGCTGAGATGAATGGGTTGATCAAAACCTCTATTTCCGGTTCGCGATTAAGAACTTCGAACAGATATTTGTATTCAATTTGCATGAGCTCAATTACATGAGGTAGGGTGCAAAAAACTCCATTTCGGTATTTTTTCAGATACCAGATGATTCCGGTCACAAAATTAATTGGTGATTCTACAAAGAAATCTCCCTGTTTCTTGATCCATTCCCGATTTAGTCCAAGCATAATAGTTCTGGCAGCTTCCGTAGCATCGGTTATATCGGTCATGCTTTCCGGGTCGAGGGGATTGCAACGGTGGGTTCGCGACAAATCTTCAAAGTTGATTACATAAAACTTCGCTGGATTGCTACTCTTCAAAAGGGTGTTATAAGCTATTCGGGTCAGGTCATCATATTTAAAATCGTAAATGAACATGTTGAATCCCTTGGTAATATGCTGCGTAATGATATGCCGAATAGCGAAATAGGATTTACCTGATCCGGGAGTTCCAAGTACCAATAGCCCTCG
>NZ_JBASJU010000109.1:0-4775 GCF_049655485.1 Daejeonella sp. | reverse complement strand
TTGATTATTGATTATCCAGGAGACAGAAAATACCCTGGTATTTATAAAACATGATACTTCCGACTTTTGTAAAACGGAGGGTACCATTAATCTGTCACCCCTACCTTAAGTTTTTTGCTTAAAGCTTTCATATCATTGCTGACCTTAGTATTAACCACCTTAGCATAGTGCTGCGTGGTTTTCAGGTCTAAATGCCCAAGCATTTTGCTTACACTTTCAATAGGAACTCCATTGCTCAAGGTTACGGTTGTAGCAAAAGTATGTCTGGAAAGGTGAAAAGTGAGATTCTGAGTTATGTCACACATATCCGCAATTTCCTTGAGGTAGCTGTTCATTTTCTGATTGCTTAAAACCGGGAGAACGTGTTCGGAACACAAAGGGTGCTTTTTATATTTATTGATAATATTGATAGCTGGTTTTAATAACGGTATACTGGAATTGGTCTCTGTTTTTTTCCTGCTGGTGAATACCCAGTTACCGCCATCTACCCCGGTCATAATTTCACTTCTTTTTAGCTTTTTTACATCGGCATAAGAGAGACCTGTATAGCAACAGAAGACAAAAATATCTCTCACGCGATCTATCCGTTCGACCCTGATCTCTTTGTTGACAATCCGATCTAACTGTACCTGGTGCAGGAATTCTCTTTCCTTTGCTTTCGCCTTATTGGTATACTCAGAGAAAGGATTTTCTTTAAGCAGCTTAGGTTTGATGCAATAGTTATTGACAACTTTTTTAAAGTTTTTGATATACTTTTTTGCAGAAACCGGCGCAAGACTAAAGAATGTTTTTAGATGATGCTCGAAGTCTTTAATAAAATTATAGTCCAGTGCATTAATGCAGATATCACTCACTTTGTATTTTGCCATCAAGTACGAGGTTAAATGTCGGAACGTAGTTTTGTAGCCTTTTAGCGTGTTATCTTCATACTCATTACCAATCAACTCTTCCATTTGTTTATTGTGAAGGGTGAATAGTTCCATCAGCATATGCTTCTTTTCTGCCTTTCCCAGAAATTTGTTTTTAAGGCTTATGGAGGTGATCTCCTTACGTTCCTTAGTGAGCAAGGTGTGCGCTTCTTCGACTCGCTTATACAATTCGTCAAGATAGCTGTTTAATAATCTTGTGCTCTCTTTGTTTCCGCTCTCTCGATTAGATTTGCTGCACCAGCGGTGAGGCTCACATTTGCGACCGGTTGATACTTCTTTGCCTGGGGCATTAACAGTGATCCTAATATAGATCGGGATCGGGCCGGTTGTGTAATTTTTCGGCTTCTTCAGGTAGAAGAGCAGACTGTAATTTGTTTCCATAAAACAAGCTTAAATTGTGAACAAAATTAAGCTTGCAGCTACCGGACTGTCAAGATGTTTTATTATGAAACATCCTATGATACAGTTAGTTATGAGGTTTCCAGTGAGTAGAGTTTTCCGTTTTGTTGACTCACTGAATTACTCACTGCTTTAATGCGATTTGGTGAATAATATGGTGTTTTGGCGCCAACAAAAAAGGCTGCAAATCAGTGATTTACAGCCTTTTGGTTTGTTTTGACATTAATGTCTGTAGCCCGTAGGGGAATCGAACCCCTGTTTCCAGAATGAAAATCTGGCGTCCTCACCCCTAGACGAACGGGCCATTTTTGAGTGGTAAGTCTTAAGTTATAAGTTGTAAGTAAGACTTATTACTTACAACTTATAACTTATAACTTCTCAGGTAGCGGGAGCCAGACTCGAACTGACGACCTTCGGGTTATGAGCCCGACGAGCTACCAACTGCTCCATCCCGCACTGTATTATGTTTTTAACGAGTTATAAGCTCGACGAGTGCTCCCGTATTTTCGGGATTCCATCCCGCAAAGGTATAATTTTTTACGAGATATAAGCTCGCTGGCCAGAGCCAATTTTATTACAATTTTAAGCTTAAAGAAAGTCTCTGTGTTGCTTTTAAATTGGTCTGCAAAGATATATTTCGTTTCTTTGCAGACCAAATATATTTTAAAATAAATTTTACATGCCTCATAAAGCCGGATTTGTTAGTCTTGTCGGAAAACCAAACGTTGGAAAATCCACGCTGATGAACGCCTTAGTGGGCGAAAAACTGTCTATAGTTACTCCAAAGGCACAAACGACGCGTCATCGGATATTGGGTATCGTTAATGAAGATGATTATCAGATCGTGTTTTCAGACACACCAGGTATTATCAAGCCGGTATACGGAATGCAGGAATCCATGATGAGTTTCGTTAATGGGTCGCTGGTCGACGCAGATATTATCCTTTTTGTTACCGACATCAATGAAAAATACGATGAAAACGATGTTCTTGAAAAATTAGCGAAAACCACCTCCCCTATAGCGGTGGTAATCAACAAGATCGATAAATCTAATGAAGACCTTGTCAAGGAAAAAGTCGCTTATTGGGAAGAAACCTTGAAACCGAAGGCAGTATTCGCAGTCTCGGCATTACATGATCATAATGTACCTGCGGTGATGCAGTTTATTATGGATAATTTGCCTGAACATCCTGCCTATTACGATAAAGACACCCTCACAGACCGTAATGAGCGCTTCTTCGTTTCTGAAATCATCCGCGAAAAGGTTTTTAAACTTTATGAAAAGGAAATTCCCTATAGCACTGAAGTAATTATCACTGCTTTTAAAGACGAACCCAAGATCATCCGAATCAGCTCCGAAATTATCGTTGAACGTGATTCTCAAAAAAACATCATAATCGGTAAAGCGGGTGAGATGTTAAAAAAAGTAGGAACCTACGCCCGAAAGGATATGGAAGAGTTTCTGCAGAAAAAAGTCTTTTTAGAGATGTTTGTAAAGGTGATCCCGGATTGGAGGAATAGGAAGAATTATTTGAAATCGTTTGGATACGAGGACTAGAACAAAGAACAAGGAACAAAGAACAAGGATTTGTCCCTGTTCATTTTGAATTAACATTAAAATTAAAATACAGGATGAAATCACAAGATATAAGACCAACGAGTCTTTGTTCTTTGCTCTTTGTTCTTTTATCATATCACAATGAGTAACATAGTAGCAATAGTAGGCCGCCCTAACGTAGGAAAATCCACCTTATATAACCGTTTAACCGAAACACGCAAGGCGATCGTCGATGACTTCAGCGGAGTAACCCGCGACAGGCACTACGGCACCGCTGAGTGGACGGATAAAAACTTTACCGTAATTGACACCGGAGGCTATGTAGCGCACTCGGACGACGTGTTTGAAGCCGCCATACGCGAGCAGGTAATAATTGCCATAGAGGAAGCGACAGTGATCCTCTTCATGGTGGACGTTGTTACAGGGATCACCGACCTTGATGATGATATCGCCAAGCTTTTGCGTCGTAGCAAGAAACCGGTTTTCGTAGTTGTCAATAAAGTGGACAATAACCAGCGTCTAAATGATGCCAGCATATTTTACAGCTTAGGGCTCGGTGAGATCTATTCCTTATCCGCGATGTCGGGTTCAGGGACAGGGGAACTTCTGGACGAAGTGATCAAACACTTTGAAGATGAACCGGAAGATGATAACCAGCTTCCGAAATATGCGATAGTAGGCCGTCCGAATGTGGGTAAATCCTCATTGATTAATGCGCTGATCGGCAAGGAAAGGAATATCGTTACACCGATTGCTGGTACTACGCGCGACTCGATCCACATCCATTACAATCAGTTCGGACATGAATTCATGCTGATCGATACTGCTGGATTAAGAAAGAAAACGAAGGTTAAGGAGAATATTGAATTCTATTCAGTGATGCGTACCATTAAGGCACTCGAAGAGGCTGATGTGATCATCCTGATGATTGATGCGGTGGAAGGAATCGAATCGCAGGATATCAATATCTTTCACCTGGCAGAAAAGAATAAAAAAGGCGTGGTCATCCTTGTAAACAAATGGGATTTAATTGAAAAAAACACCAAAACAACCGGAGTTTTTGAAGATACCATCCGGGATAAAATAGCACCTTTCAGCGATGTTCCGATCGTCTTTACGTCCGTGGTTGAAAAACAAAGGATTTACAAATCCCTTGAAGCCGCGTCCAAAGTTTATGAGAATAAGCTGAAAAAAATCCCGACATCAAAACTGAACGATGTGATGCTTCCAATCATAGAGAATTATCCGCCTCCTGCAGTTAAAGGAAAGTATGTAAAGATCAAATACGTAACCCAAATAAACGGCTCCTCTCCGATGTTTGCATTTTTTTGTAATTTGCCGCAGTACATCAAGGAGCCCTACAAACGTTTCATAGAAAATAAGCTTAGGGAAAACTTCGATTTCACAGGGGTTCCAATACAGATCTATTTCAGACAGAAGTAATTATTGAATATACTTATAGATATGAAAGCTGTAGGTAAATTTCATATCTGGCAAAACATTACCACTTAAACTTTAAACAATAAACAACATGAAAAAACTAATTTTTACATTCATCGCAGCTGCACTGGTTATCTCGGCATGTAATAGCGCTGATAAAAAAGAAAAAGAAACTCAGGATTCTATTGCAGCAGCGGCTGCAGCTGATTCTATTTTAAACTCGGCAATGGCTGCTGATACTTTAAGTGTAGATTCTCTTGCTGGCGACAGTATCTTGGTAGATTCTATCCAATAACATTATTTGAGAACTTCAAGCGATCGGGCAATAGCCTGGTCGCCGAAGTTTATTGCTTTATAATACCCTTCATCCCCAAAATAATAACGAGCAAACAAGGCCTTAATCCGGGTCTCTATATCCTTACGGGATAATTCAATTTGCTTTTCGGTAA
>NZ_JBASJU010000108.1:0-45119 GCF_049655485.1 Daejeonella sp. | reverse complement strand
TACTTAACTTTCCTTTGAATTTGGCGGCAGGAAATTTGTCGGATTCCATGTAATTCTCATTAAAATGTTCCTGCATAAGGGCTTTTCTAAACTGGAAGCTTCTGATGGAGACGCCAAACTGGATCTCACCGTTCTCGGCATTAATTATTCCATAGCCATTTTTAGACAGAGCTTGAATATTCTCCATTGGAACTTCCGAAAAAAGTGTTATTTCGGCGCTTTTGGTAATAAAAATTGGTTTAATAATCTCTGCCGCAGACAGGAGAGAAATTATAAAACTTATAATAAGCGGAACGTACATCAACTTTAATTTTGTTTAGATTCGTCAAACACCCACACTAACCCCCGCGTGTCTCAGGCGAATATTGCCTCAATCAACGGTTCGTTGCTATTAATTATCTTTTCACTTTGTTTATACAGTCCTTTTATAATCTCCCTTAATCTCTTCCTAGCTTTGAACAGGTTAGACTTTGACCCTCCAACACTGATATGCAGCTTTTGGGCGATTTCCTCGTGTGTAAGTCCGTCGACAGCATATAAATTAAATACGGTCCGGTATGATGGAGAAAGCTACTGGACCAGTTTAACCAACTCATCATAATATAGTTTTTGTTCAATAGTAGTCTGCTCAAACACTTCGTCCACATCAGTAATATCCAGCAAATTCATGTGCTTCGACTCAGAACGATAATGATCAATAGCAGTATTCGCCATAATCCTGCTCACCCAGGGCTGGAATGACTTCTCTGCATCGAATTTGTGCAGATTATTATACACCTTTAAAAATCCGTCGTTAATAATTACTCGGGCTTCAGAACGATTTGAAGAATAGCGCAGACATATACTCATTGCGAAGCCGTAAAAATTCCTGTAAAGCAACTCCTGGGCAATTACGTCCCTCTTGATGCATCTGACAATTAAAAGCTTAAGTTCATTTCCGTTGACCACAATTTTAATTCTACTAACTACACGTTAGAAATTGTAGAATGGTTGCCTTCCCATTTTACAATTTACGATTTTTATAGCACTAGAGTTTTAAGGGGAAAGAGGAAAATTTGAAGGTGAAAGGTGAAGTAGGAAACTGAAAACTGAAAGTGGAAAAACTGAAGGTGGTGACTGAACACTTAAAGTGGGAAGGTGACCCTAACAGAACGTCCAGGCAAGTATTCTCGAATGTTTTTGTCCCTGCGACATGGGAATTGTCCTGATGTATGTCGCTTTGACTTTCTCCAGTTCCTTGTAGTAAACCGGGAGCCTTTCTTTTTTTGAGATAAGTGATGTAAACCAGGTTACATTGCCGGCAAATGCCACACTTTCCTGG
Source organism: Daejeonella sp. (assembly GCF_049655485.1). GTDB lineage: Bacteria > Bacteroidota > Bacteroidia > Sphingobacteriales > Sphingobacteriaceae > Daejeonella. Next base: position 43,798 of record NZ_JBASJU010000108.1, on the reverse strand, counting down.
ATCATTTTAGATACGAAACGCAACTCTCCTCCTTCGCACCAAAGTTCTGAATTCTTACCTCCGAAATTGAGATCGGATCCATCTCCCTGTTTCCCAAGGTTTTTCCATTTACGCTCTGTACCTGCCATTGATTCCTGCAGGGATGAATGGAAAGGAGGATTGCACATAGTCGCAGTAAAAGTTTCGCCGTGGTGTATCACTCCCTGGAAAATATCAAAGGCGGAACTTTGTTTCCGTATGCTTATCCCGTTAAGGGCGTTTGCTTCAATAATATTTTTTGCCGAGCGTATGGCGATGTGGTCCGTTTCAGAACCGACAAAACTCCAGCGATATTCCTTGTGGCCGATAAGGGGATAAATACAGTTTGCGCCCGTGCCAATATCCAGTATTTTGACCGCTTTTCCCGTAGGATTTTTACCCTGTTCATCCATTAGAAGATCAGCCAGATGATGGATATAATCTGCCCTACCTGGAATCGGCGGGCATAAATAACCTTCAGGGATATCCCAGAGTTGAACATCGTAAAAGTAATGAAGCAAGGCTTTGTTCAGTGCTTTTACTGCAGCAGGTTCTTTGAAATCAATAGATTGGTCGCCAAAGGAATTAAGTGCCACATACTTCTCAAGTTCGGGAACTGATTTTATTAGCGCCGGGAAATCGTAGAGTCCACGATGTTTGTTCCGGGTATGGAGTTGCACCTTTTCATCGACTCTGGAAATGCCTGCCCTTTTCATGTGTCTAAATTAGACAAATAAAAGCAATCCCTGGTTCAATCAAAATGTGGAAGAGATTCAAGATTGATCTCAGCTTTGTGAGTAAAAAATGCTTGATTGGATGGGATTACTTCAAAACTGCTTTTCAAAGAAATTCGTATTCTATGAAACATGAATTGGAAATTATCAAAGGCATTTATTTATATAATCACACTAATGGTGATGTTCACGACAGAGATCGCATTTTCTGGCAGCCTACGGGATACCATTAGTGAAGACGCTCAGACTACTAATACGGCATTTAATAGTATTTACCGACAGACTGCCCCGGCCGGATTCTTTGGTAACGAATATGGAAACCGGATTAAAACCTCTCTTGTAGCGGATGTCAATCCCAATGTGGCCATTTTTCAGACGAGCAAATCCAGATTTTTTGCCCTCTTCTCGCCAAGGGTCAAATTAAGATTACTCGATGCACGCAAAGCTCCCGTGCGCTCGCCGAGCTATATGCCCGGTCTGAAAGTTTTCGGAAGACTTAATAATGATCCCGAACGGCCCCGGTTTTTAGCTTTAGCATATTCTCATCATTCGAACGGACAGGACGGGCCTACGCTCGACTCAATAGGCAGATTCAACCGGGGGAAAGGAAAGTTTACGACAAATTATTATACGCTTGACTATACTCTCGGTAAAAGCACTCAAGGTACGAACCGATCAGAGAACCAGTTCGCCTCATTAGGACTAGAAATCCATACTGGCCTTTTCAAGCTGGGATATTCGAAAGAATTAGCAGGAAATTATGGTTTTATCCGCATGAATGGAAGCTGGATTTATGACATTCATAAGGTCCAAAGGGCGAATAAGTACCGGGACCATTATCGCATACATGCGAACTTTACTTACATCCTTGATACCTATCAAAATTTCTCCATAACAAATGCCGGGAAACGATTCAACACGAGTGTCAATTTTATTTATCAGCCGGGGTTTATGGATAACGTTGGGTTAACGATTGGAACAGGTTACCGGGGACAGGATGATTACAATATTTATTTTGAAGATAGCTATGCTTACATGAGCATCGGGATTGCTTACGGCTTTGCTTTTAAACAAAAAGAGCCCCCGAAACGGGAGCTCTTTCAGTATAAGAATTAATATAAAACGTTTATTTCTTTGGTATGATATCAATTATAACTGTTCGGTTATAGAATCTTTCTTCAGGAAGCCTGTTTTCAAAAGGTGACCTGCTTTCATTTTCTCCAAATCCTTCGGCTTCAAACCGCACGTTATTCTTGCCTGCACCTGCTAAAGCACTTTCAAGAATTTTTTGAACTTCTGCCGCTCTGTTATGCGATAAGGTGTGATTGTATTCCGGCTCGCCGATAATGTCGGTATGGCCATGGATGATTACTGTAGCTCCATCAGGTATCTGCGGACTAACCACATTTTTCAGGAAGCTGGAATAGGTTTGAATAGTTTTGGACTGGTCAAAGTCGAATAGTATGCTATAACGGTATCCTTTTTCAAGGCTATCATCCTGGCGCACAATATTCATATTACTTGTTTTAGTAACACTCAGACCACTTTTGGTCTCCCCAATCATAGTCACTTTGTAATTACCTGAAGCACGATCACCTAATATTCTGCTTCCAGGGATGCTTTCCCGGTTTCCGGTGAAAGGACCAAAGCGTTGGTTTCTGCCATTTTCGTCAGTAACATCAACTGTCCATGATTTTAGTTCGCTGATTGCTCCGCCAATATTGAAAATTACATTGCTATCCTCCGGATCGATTTGAACCGCTTCGATTTGTATCGGCTTCATCATTCCGCCTCCAACTTCCATTAGCAATTCAGGGGATGTACTTTCGATATCCACACGTCTGTCGCCCGCGCGAAGCAAAGCGATTTCTCTAGTAGCACCCGGCTGCTCAGATGGAAGCAGTGGTTTGGTGCGGCCCATAGTAGTAATTCTTGATCCATCAATTCCAAACATATTGACCAGGTAAGTCTTTATGTTTTCAGCAAATTGTTTTCCCTCTGCCGGGCCAGCCATAGAGGCACCACTTAAAGAGATGGTAGAACCTGGATTCGCCCTTAAACGGTCTCCGGTTATATTTAAAATATTGTGATATACATTTAACTGGCGGGCTGAACGTCCGCCCATACTTTGTGTCTGTATGTTTTGGAGCTGAGCCTCACGGAAATCGTTTGCCTGGTCTCTTGATAACATGACGTAACGGTTTGGAATAGCCGCAGAACCTTCATCAAAAAAGATATAGTTACGCAATGGCAGGGTTTCGCTCACCTGGCGTTTTACAGCCACCGTTGTTGGGGCTCTAACCGAGAAAGTTATCTCTGGAGCCACCGGTATAACAGCAATAGGAGTCTTTGCGATCTCCTCAGCTTTACCTTTACCAAATTTAAGGGCAACACCCATTCTTATCGTTGAGATCATCAGGCTTTCAATATCGCGCGGATCCTGGCCGAAGTAAGGATGAAAAGACAAAAACGGAGAAAAAGCCACTTTGGCTTCCTTTTCAGGAGATGATATGATATAATCATAACCCACTCCTATCTGGCCGGAAATAATGGTCTTGCGTACTGCACTAAAATCAGCATCCGTATTTGGTTGCTTTTCTTGCGTATAGGCGAATGATTTATCCCTGTTAAAGGCGATTCTTGGGCCTGCAAAAAAGAAGAAATTAGATGTTGCAGAACCCATTCTTAAACTAGGCTCCACACTTAGGTAACTTAAATCTGATTTCAGCGTTGCAGGGCAATCGCAGGGAGCCATCACATTATTAAACTTAGCTCCGCGCCCATCATAACCCACATTCAGTATAGCACCCCAAATCGGGCCCGATCTGTACTCCAGGAATAATGAGCCATAAGGCTTTACTCCAAATCCTCTGTGGAATGCCGTGGGAACAAACAGCGAATTATTCAACCGCTGGGTGGTACCATCATAGATATTAAGGTTGGCAGCGCCTGATACTCCGAACCACCAGGGTGAAGTTTGCCCTTGAACAGTCCCGTGGGCCAGGATTATCATTATCGAGCAAATGATAATTTTTTGAATGATTTTAATTTTGAAAAACATATAGATCTTGTTTTAAAAATTCAATTTTATTTGATAAGTAATCCCCCAAAGGGGATTACTTTTTAGATTTATTAAAGCTTATTGAGGTACGTTAATGGTTGTATTAACCATAGTTACCGAGGCAACCAGTGATAGTGCTCTTCCATTTAGTACAGTTTGAGCTGCATTCCCTGCCGTAGAGAAAGTAACTCCCGATGAAGAAATGATCGTTCCAACCATAACTCCTCCACCTGCACCATTAATAGTTGCCGCTGAACCTACGTACCAGTAAACATTACGTGCCTGGGCGCCGCCTGCCAATATCACACTGCGCGCACCGGTCGGGCCAGCTACACCTACTGTTAATGCTGTAGGTACCTGGAATACCCATACTGCATCAGGATCACCCTGTGCATCAAGCGTAAGATTTCCGTTTGTAATAGCATATGTACCGCTCGCAGATTTGTATGTTCCCGGAGCTAATGTTCTACCGCCGAGTTCATCATTACTAAGGATAGTACCGTTAGGCCTGTTAGCTGGTGAAATACTGATATAAAAGGCTTGCATCGCTGCTAAGGCATTAGTTGCGATTAAGGCTGAAGCTGCAGATCCCGGAGCAGGAGGTGCCGCATGAACCCTGCCGGTAACCAATCCAATGTTAAGTGGAGTTTCTGTATACACATCACCTGTAGTTCCGTCATGGAACCCGGTTATCAGTGTAGACACGCCTGTGGTACCAATACTTCCATTTACGATTCGCGTATTAATACCCTGGTTAGTTATACCTGCGCTTCCACCGAAGGCTCCAAAAATTGAAGTAAATAGTGGTTGGGCTAATGGGGAAAAATTAGCAGTAATCGTCTTATTTGCGTTCATGGTCACCGTCAGCGGGTTCGTTGAACCGGTGGCATCGCCACTCCAGCCTGTAAATCGGAATCCAGTATTTGGAGTTGCAGTAAGCTGCACCGTCGATCCGCTGGCATAAGTAGGGGTGTTAGGGTTTTTCGTAACTGACCCGTTGGTGGCTATTACCGTTAAAGTAAACGCATTGGTCGGTATCGCTGTAAAGTTCGCAGTAATATTTTTATTTCTATCCATTGTCACCGTTAGCGGATTAGTTAAACCAGTGGCATCACCAGTCCATCCTGAGAACACAAATCCTGGACTCGGCGTTGCCGTAAGTACAACTGTACTTCCATGATTATATGTTGGCTGATCCGGTGCTTTGGTAACCGTACCATTCGTCGCATTGGTAGTAAGCGTATAGGTATTAAGTGTGAAATTCGCTCTTAGGCTACGATTGGTGCTTAACACGAATGTATAATTCGGGCTTGTAGATAATACCGCTCCGGTAATTTGGTCAGTCCAATTGGTAAAGGTATACCCCACATTTTGAGTTGCCTGTGCCGTTACGGAAGTACCGACAGCATATGCTCCTTCACCATCTGTAGTTCCGCCCGCTGGGGGATTAGATGATAATACAAGGGCTACCTGATTTGCCGGTATCGCTCTGAAGTTGGCGACAAACGTTCTATCTGAATTTATAAAGAATTGGATACTTGAACTGGTTGAAACTCTGGTCCCGTTTTCAGTCCAGTCAACAAATACAAATCCAGGGTTAGCGGTCGCAGTTGCAGTAACGGAAGCACCTGGGTCATAAGAACCCGCGCCGGTAGTTGTTCCACCTGCAGCCGGATTTGAAGAAAGATTCACAGCGAATCGTCCGATTGGCACAGGGGCAAAGTTAGCTACCAGGTCCTTGTTACCTGCCATTGTAAAAGTATAACTGGCGCTTCTGGAAACTTCTGTTCCAGCAACTGTCCAATTAGTAAAGGTATAATCCGTTCTAGGTGTAGCAGTAACCGTAACCTGCGATCCTTGCGCATAAGATCCTCCTCCCGTAGTAGTCCCTGTTGCCAATGGACTTGACGCAGTTGTAACTACCGGAATGGTCGTAAACGTCCAATTATAGTCAGCAACCATTGCCGTACGTAACGTGTCTGTCGCTGCAGTAGTAATCGTTCCCGAGTACTTCGTAAAAGGAAGTAGAGGTGCATTCGGTTTGAAAGTAAATACAGCTGGATTAGCTGTTGTGGCAATCACTCCGGGAACTACCGTACTCCCTTGTTTGATTACAAAGGATGTATTGTTTATTGTTGCCGGATTCATAGCCGTATTAAAGGTTACAGTAATGAGTTTATTAAGAGGGACATCCACTGCTAGATCCATTGGGTCAGTGGATACTACTACTGGACAAAGGCCAATAACCTCCCCTTCAAAATCATCTTTTTTACAGGCCGAAAGGAAGACCAGGAAAAGCATGGCAAAATAATACATCGTACTACCCAATTTTGGGAAGCCGAGGTAAGCACGTAGTGTGGCACTACCAGCACGTAACGTAAATTGTTTTTTCATAAAAATAAGTAAGTTTAGGAATCTTCAATACCCCTGGTTTGAACAGAATATTGGTTATATAAACTTAGTGCAATAAAAAACCAGGATGTTATACAACTTTTACGAATGTTTATATAATTCACACATTTGAGGAACCTCAATTGCGTATCGCCTGAATTGCGATGGGGTAAGACCTGTAATCTTCTTAAACTGTGCCGATAGGTGTGCAACACTACTATAATTTAGTCTCCACGAGATCTCATTAAGGTTTAATTCACTTTTTATAAGAAGATCTTTTACAACTTGTACTCTGGTAAGGATAATAAATTGCTCTATTGTTGTCGATTCCATATCAGAAAAGACGTTAGCCAGGTAGGTGTAATCATGGTTAAGTTTTGAAACCAAAAAATCAGAGCACCTAATTTTAGTTTGCTTATTGGAATCCATTACCATTTCGATGATGGCACTCTTGATTTTGTCTACAAGTATACCTTTCTTGCTATCTACAAGCTCAAGGCCGCACCTTTGTAAGGTAGTTCTTATATGAGAGAGGTCGTCTGACTTAAGCTCACCTATTATTTCGGCTTTTCCAATTTCAATCGACCGGCAAGGAAAACCCAAATTATTCAATTGCAATTCCACAACCATTACACACCGTATACTCAGCATGTTTCTAATATAGATCTCCATAAACACTATAGTGCAAACCAAGTGCCCCGTAAGCTTTACGGTACCTCCATTTGCAGAACTTATAGCTGGTATAGAAAATCAAGGGAGAATATCGCTCTTTAGACACACTGAAGAACCATATCTTTCCTATTAATGAAATAGATTTCTTTATAAATTATAATACAGTTATTTTAAAATTAAAATTTTTAACATTTCACGCAATAAGTGACGGTTATAAAGGAATATATGCATCAAATTGATACAGAATTCATCAAATAAACTCATCCATGTACCCGGCCAATTCATTATATTATGGATTATAGCACCATCTGGAAGAATTTTTTCTGGTCGGCTGAAGCTTTTGTTTGATCGTCTACACTTTTCTTCCTTGTATATCATTTATAGTAACGTCCAAAAAGTAAAATTTCACTTTAAACCAGATTTGCGCCAAACAAAAATTTTTATATCTGTATTAAGCCTTTATGGACAAACAGATTATTGGCATAATTGCCGGAACACTAACGGCTGCTTCATTAGTCCCCCAGTTCGTTAAATCCATTCAGGAAAAAAAAGTTGATGTAAGCTCTTTAATGTTTATCCTTCTTCTTGGCGGGAATGGGTTATGGTTTTGGTATGGGATCAAACTCGAATCGCTTCCGATCATTATAACCAATGCATTCGCATTCCTGATGGATGTGGCGATGCTATTTCTACGATTTAAATACGGGAAGTATAAATAATTAAGAATCGTTTATGAGCGATCACCGTTTAATCCAACCGCGTACTTTGCCAATATTTATCAAATCGAAATCCCCAAAACTTCCTATCACATCCACTGTTTCTTCAGGTTTTAGCGTCACTTTAACCGCGGCTGATGTATCTGGCTTTGCGTATATATGGGTTTGAGAAGGGTCAATTTTAACTGACCGGAGTCTCTCTGAAATTTCCGCAAGCTTTGATGATGTCAAAAATCCACGGGTTCCATCCGGTAGTTCAACTCTATATCCAGGGCCGCTTGCCGCTTTAACCTGAACAATAGTCCCCTGTTTTAATGATACTGACTTTCCTTTTTTTGAATCTGTAAACGAACCACTTCCAACAGTCCTCAGTGTATCGTTGATCAGGCTCATTTTAGAAGTAATTTCCGGCACGTCTTTCATCCGGGGGTTGATAAATGGCAGCGGGTCAACTGCACCTCCCCTTGTATAGATTCCAAAGTGCAGGTGCGGAGGCGTTGTTATAGCGTTACCCGTGTTACCCATCCTTCCTATTGTATCGCCAATCTGCACGAACTGCCCGTCGCTAACAGTCTGTTCGTCAAGGTGTGCATAATATACGGAGTAGTCTTTTCCTTCCGGACGAAGCCACACCACTTTCCCACCTAACTTACTTTCATTAACCCGGGTGGTCCCGGGTAAAATCGCCAATACAGGTGTTCGAAAAGGTGAAAAAATATCTACTCCCTCATGTTTGCGTGCACCGACATCCCTACCGTCACCCCAGAAACTGCGGATCTGATTATTCTGGTAACTTTTAAGGGGATAGTCTAAAGAGGGTCCGGATGTAATTTCGAGGGTGTAGTTACCACCTGCAAGGAGTTCCGGCTGAAGCCTCAAAATATAAGTTCCCGTTCGGTTGATTTCTGATTGAAAGTCAGTTCCCAAAGTATCAGAAGAACCAATGAAGTCTAAAGTTCCACTCTCTTCACGTTCCCAGATATCGGTATAAACCATGAAACCTATCTGTGGGTTCCGCATTAGTTTAATACTAAGTTTTTGTCCGCGCTCCATTTTAAAGCTAAAGGCTGCAGCCTGCACCTTTTCTGGTGGAAAGTAGCCTTTCTCCAGGTAAGGGATCTCAATAGCCAAAGGATCTTCCAGCACCTCATCGGAAAACTCTATCCACGATTTGCCAATGGCGGTATTTCCCAGGCCTGAACTGATTAGCTTCCGTTCATATAGTTCGTGGGGCGAAGCTGATTTAAATACCTTAAATGGTCCGGTCTGACACGACCATCCGAAGAAGGTGGAAATGATAAATAAAAATACAAGGGTTCTCTTTGGGAAGCTAAAATTCATTCTGTCTCTTTTACAAAGAACAGCAATTTTCAGTTGAATGTTTTTGATCTGTGAATATCCGGGGGTGAAAGTTTAATATAAAAAGGGAAAATCGACTAGCCTTTCATCACCCCAATTACCTTGCCGTCAAATCCCGGAAAAAGTACTTTATTATTATTAATAAGTAAATGCTTATTAGCCACTTCGCTGAATACACTTCTAAAATCGGTCGTGACCGTTAGGTCGCGCCCATCTTCCAGGTTCTCAATTGCCAAAGGCTGCAACTTACCGTGGACAAGTCCGCCATTCACATCATTTCCAAGAATAAAATTACATGATGCTCGTCCGTGGTCTGTACCTCCGGTTCCATTTTGCTTAACAGTCCGACCAAATTCAGTCATCGTCATGACCGTTATATCATCATGGTAGGAAGTCATATCCGTCCAGAACGCTGAAATACTATTACTCAAGTCAGACACATTTCTCGCGAAAACCCCGGTATCCTTCCCCTGATTAAAATGAGTATCCCAACCTCCTGATTCCGCGAAAGCTATCTCCAAACCCACATCCATTTTAATTAACTGGGCAATCTGCTTTAGAGAGTTACCGAGAGCAGTATTTGGATACATCGCGTTATTTGCAGATTTATAATTTTTGGTATCCGCTTTCTGAAGCATTTTCAAAGCATCAAAACTCTCTTTCCCTGTTTGATTTAGCAAGTCCGATGAAGTTTGATCATATAAGTCTTCAAAACTCTGGGACACAAGACTCGTCCCCATAGGATTTCCTTTCATCTGGATGGAGAAATCCTGTAAATTATTAATGGCCAAAGATGGCATGTCTCCGTAAAACGACCTTGGCATGGAGGAAGTAAGACTCACTGCCTGAAATGGAGTAGCATCGTGGCCCATAAGTCCAACCGCACGGTTTAGCCAACCACTAGATGTCCCCTTACTGAACGGGGTTCCGGACTCCATATAATCCTGTGCATCAAAATGTGATCGGGTATTATTTGGGGAGCCAATACCGTGAACAATAGCAATTCTCTTTTCATTGAACAGACTTTCCAATGCTCTCATTGATGGATGGAGACCAAAGCGGCCGTCGAGATCAATCAGTGGATTTACATTGCCCGCTTTTGCAGCCGACATCATTAGACCGGGTCGGGCGGCCTGAAGATATGAGTCTCCAAAAGGCGTAACAGCCATTAAGCCGTCCATGGCTCCTCTTTGAAAGATGGAAACTAATATTTTTCTACGCTTGAAAAGCCCTGGTGTTTGTACCAAAGTTGCTGCTTCAGCCAGGAACGTAGGGATTCCTCCTATACTGATCCCAAAAAGTGCAAGACCGCTTGCTTTCAAAAATGCTTTCCTCGATATCATAATTAATACTAATGTTTTATTTACGCTGGAACTCCGGAGATCCCAGAATAACACCGACAACCTGTGCCAGCATAGTGTTATGCGGCTCCGTTTTATTACCCTTAGAGGATGGCTTAACAGGTCTTTCCACTTCCCCTATCATTATTAAAGAATCCTCCTCGGTCTTCTGCTTCGGTGTAGCTTTGGTAGCTGCATCATCGATTTTCTTTTGTAGTTCAGGGTCGTTCAGCATGGGCCTGAGGCGATCAATCGTCTGACTTAAATCTCGCTCAGGCATGATTAGCCGCCCATATGTCACAAGCGCCGCTTCCGAACTTTCTGGCTCCCTATTACTGTTCAGAGCTGCTAGGTTTACTTTAAGCCCCGGAATACGCTGAGAAGCGAGCGCCAGACCAAAGTTCATTCGGTTCAGTAAAGAACCGGTATTAATCCAGTATTGGCCCTTATCTGGAAATCCTGTAGGTGCCTGATAAGAATAGATCTTTTGCCCCATCCGGTTTATCCATGTAAAAAGCTGGTAAGGCTGTAAGATTTGAGCATCCAAGCTCCTTACCGCACTGATTGCAAGCTCGAAAGGAGATTTAGTCTTTTCACGGAGTGCATCTTTGTTCCAAAACTCCGGGGAGTAAACCATCGTTAGTAAAACTTCAGAAATATTTCCCTTCGATTTGATGTACGTCGTTCTCATCTTATCAATCAGGTTTTGTGACGGATTATCATTTACGAAACGTGTTGCAATTTTCTTCGAAATAAAGTTTGCCGCCGATTCGTGATTGGCCAGCATTTTTAGCAGCTTTACCCCTTCTTCATATCCACCGTTGGCTGGAAATTTTGTACCAAGCACCACCTTTTCGCCCGTGTCGTGCCGGTTTGCAGCAAAAAGAAAATCCCCTTCGTGCACAAAGCCGTGTTTTGCCAGCTTATCTTCTCCTATCCTCTCGATCATATTTTTTACAACAGAGGCGTATCCATTTTCCATTGGATAGATGGTCCATCCCGTTAATATTCGCGCAGCATTGGTCACGTCCGATTGAGTATAACCGCCATCCACACCCAAAGTATGAAGTTCCATGACTTCACGGGCGTAATTCTCGTTGATACCCTGGGATCTTTTCTTCTGTTGTATTTGGGTAGCCGCTTTGGCCATGGTTGAAGTATCTACCTTAGTCATCTTCGCACGTGCAGCAATTCGATTTCGAAGCTGTGGATTAACTGCCTGCGGAAGATTCTCCGGCGTACCGGAACTCATCACATTATCAAGATAAGTTAGCATAGCCGGTGACTTTGCTGTGGAAAGGACGAGATTTTCGAAATTTCCAAAAACGTTCGGCCTGATAACGTCCCGTTCGTAAGCGGGGATAAATTCAGCAGATTGTCCCTTAGTTAATGAAACATTAAAGTGATTGAACCAGAAATCTGTGAGCAATTCTCTTGCCTGGTTGTTCGAGTAGGCCGCTCTGAGAATCTTCTGATTAATTAGCTGCCGATAAAGCTCTGCCTGGGGTTTATAACCATGTTGTTTCATGTAAACCAAAAGTTGCTGCCTATACTCCTTTTTACCCGCCTGGGCAACCGAATCTTTGTGAATTACGCCGTCTCTAGTTGCCATCCGCAGGACTTGACCACCATTTGGGAAAATCTTAGACACTTCCTGATTGCTTAAGTTAATGGCGTCATAGTTTTTCAACATGAGTTGAAGTGCATCGTCTTGCATTTCGCCCTTTAGTTGCTGCATAAACCATTTTTCTAATCCTAAGTCCACTACAGCATAAATATCCCCGGGCTTCGCTCCATAGGTAAAACGGCTTATTAAATGAGCCGCTGCCTGTCGCTCCGAAAGACCTTGTTCTTTATAAGGAAATTTCGGGTTGGCTGGCGAATGAGAAAAGAATGAGGAAAATAGTGTCAGGCTAAAAAATAAGCCAAGCGGTATGAAGAAATATCTTATTGCGGTTTTCATTTTGGCGCCGTTTTATACCGTTCTGACTATCGAAAATCAGGAAGGATTAAATTGAAACGAAAATATTGAGCATTAGTGATAGTTTTAGAACTTTTGAGGTTCCTTTCAGGTAGCAAAATGCAAACTGATTAGATTTTTTGATCATAAAAGCGTAGAATTATAAATAATTAGGTTACATGTTTATCGTGTCTTTGCGATGAGGTACGACGAAGCAATCTCCCCTGCACCTCAGAGATTGCTTCGTTTCTCTCGCAAGGACAGGCCGATAATTATTCATCAAGCCAATATATTAACATGAGAATTAAACATTTTATAGCTGCACTCCTATTACTGGCAGTTTCCTTAAATCTAAACGCCCAATCCGGTATACCCTGGAGTGCAGAGAGAGCAAAACAATGGTATGCCCAACATCCCTGGATAAACGGCGCCAATTTTATCCCCAGCAATGCCGTCAACCAACTAGAGATGTGGCAGGCGGAAACGTTTGACCCTCAGACAATCGACAGAGAGCTAGGATGGGCTGAAAGTCTCGGATTCAATACTATGCGTGTTTACCTGCACAGTTTGGCTTATAAGCAAGACCCTTCCGGATTCAAAGGACGAATAGGGCGTTATTTAGATATCGCCGAAAGGCACCATATTAAGACAATCTTTGTTTTTTTCGATGATTGCTGGAATAAAGTCGGATTTGTTGGGAAGCAACCGGCACCTCTGCCCGGAATACACAATTCCGGATGGTTACAGGATCCGGGTGACCCGGCTCACAAAGAGACAGAAAACTTTCCTGCACTGGAGAAGTATGTAAAGGATGTGATGAGCTATTTCGCTAAAGATAAACGGATCCTTCTATGGGACCTTTATAATGAACCTGGCAACTCCGGAAAACTGGAAAGCTCTTTGCCCCTTCTCTCGAAAGTATTCGAATGGGCAAGATCTGCGAATACCGATCAGCCGATTACAGCCGGACTTTGGAGATGGGATTTTGAAAAACTGAATGCTTTCCAGATTGCGAATTCGGACATCATCACCTACCATAACTACGAAGCGCCGGAATGGCATAAACGCGTACTGATGTTGTTAGAGACGCACGACCGGCCGCTAATATGCACCGAATACATGGCCCGGACTAAGAATAGTACCTTTGAAAACACCATGCCCATGCTGAAAGAACAAAAGGTTGGAGCTATTAACTGGGGTCTTGTTGCTGGCAAAACCAATACCATTTATGCCTGGGATACACCCTTGAAAGATGGAAGTCAGCCAAAAGACTGGTTCCATGATATTTTCTGGCCAGATGGTAGAATATACCGCAGCGCTGAAACCGATCTCATAAAAAAACTAAACAACAAATAAGATGTATATAACGAAGCCATCGAATGTTTACCTGTACCTGGCAATATGCTCCGCTAGCTTTTTATTTTCGTGTAACAATATCTCTCAATCTACAAATACTATGAATAATGCCTCGAAATTTGCCCTGGACACTTCTGCCTTCAGTAAAATAATAGATGGTAATAAGATAAGCTCGTACGAGATAGGAAACGGTCAGATAACTGCGCACTTTACAAATTATGGGGCAAGGATAGTCGGATTGCAGATCGCGGATAAAAATGGGGAAGCGACAGATGTTGTCGTTGGATTTAAAGATATTGATGGCTATCTCAAAACAACTGAACCTTACTTTGGTGCTACCATTGGCAGGTATGGGAACCGGATCGCCGGCGGAAAGTTTAAACTTGATGGTATTGAATATCAAATACCTTTAAACAATGGACAAAATGCCCTTCATGGAGGTAAAAAGGGTTTTCAGGACGTGGTATGGGGTGTAAGCCAACCTGATAACAGAACCCTGATATTTACCTATGTTTCAGAAGATGGAGAACAAGGATTTCCGGGCGAACTAAGCACCAAGGTTACCTATTCCATAACTGACAGCAATGAGATCAGGATGGAATATGAAGCAAGTACTGATAAAAAGACCGTGGTGAACCTTACTAACCATGCTTTTTTCAACCTTAACGGCGAAGGCAGCGGAATGATCCTGAACCACACAGTTCAAATTTTTGCAGATAAATTTATTCCGGTCGACAGCAACCTTATCCCAACAGGAGAGCTGAAAAGCGTAACCAACACCCCTTTTGACTTCACCCGTGAAAAAACAATTGGTGAAAGAATTGAAGCAGGCGATGAGCAGCTGAAGTTCGGGAAAGGCTACGATCACAATTATATCCTGAATGGTAAGGAAGGAACTGGGATGATTCATGCAGCAAGGGTTAAAGGCGATAAATCGGGAATAGTCATGGATGTGTTCACGCAGGAACCTGGAATGCAATTCTACAGCGGCAATTTTATGCAGGGAAAGAACACCTTTAAAAATGGAAGCAAAGACGACTTTCGCACGGCCTTCGCGATGGAAACCCAGCATTTCCCCGATTCGCCAAATCAGCCATCTTTCCCGTCCACAGTGTTAAATCCGGGAGAAAAATATCACACGATATCTATCTATAGGTTTTCAGTCGAAAAATAGACTCTCAACACGCCATTCTCAATTGGTTGTTGGGTACCAATTTTTCAACTTCACCTCAATCTTCCTGTTTTTATCGTTAATTAACTTTTTAAACTCATTGATATCCTGTCCACGGTGATGATATGGGTAAACAATAGATGGTTTAAACTCCAGAACAGCGCTCGCGGCCTGGTTAATATCCATGGTATAAGGCAGATTCATACATACAAAAGCGACGTCAACATCTTCAAGGGCGCGCATTTCAGGAATATCTTCTGTATCTCCGGAAATATAAATGCTCTTTCCCCCTATCGTCAAAAGGTATCCATTCCCCCTGCCTTTAGTATGTCGTGAGTCAGCCGCCTGGGGCAAATTGTACATCGGAATAGCTTTTATCATGATAGCCATCTGACTGGTCGCCATTCCATTATTTAAAATAACAAGGTTCTCTCTTACCGACAAAGGAAGTTGCATAGCAACAGCCTGTGGAGCCACAATTATTGCTTTTTTAGTATTCAAGGCCTCCAATGCCCTAAGGTCCATGTGGTCGCCGTGGATATCAGTTATGAGAATAATATCCGGGGCTCCGAATGATTTATACATCTCCGGGTTGCCTGTTGGATCTATATAAATTGTCTTATTATCCAAGCTTAGCACGAATGATGCATGCATAACAGGATGAACTTTAAGAGACCCTTTGCTGGTTTTAATCTCGTCCGTAGAGTGATTCTGCGCCATCAATTGTGTGATTGATAGTGCGAAAAAAATTGCTGTGAATAATTTGAATTTCATGATTCAGGTTTCTTTTAATAATATGGGAGATATTTACCCTATAAGTACGGAAAAAGCAAAGATGAGGATTAAAAAACTTAATCTTAATTAACATGTTTAATTCCTAACCAAATAATAATTTAGAAAATGAAAAAGTATCTGTTAGTCCTTTTAAGTATCCTTATTTTAGGTTCATGTGTTGATAAGCAAAAAGAGTTTTCTTCCATTCAAAAAGGAATGACTAAAGAACAAGTCATTCAGTTAGCCGGTGAACCGACATCTAAGCGTGATATCCTTGTTGCCGAAGTATGGAAATATGATCTTGCCGATCGTACAGTGGTTTTCAGAAATGGGAATGTTTATGATATCATCACAAGTGCTGAGGCACGGATCGATTCGATCGAAACAACTCTGGAAAAAACCGGAAGAGAATTAAAAGAAACTGGAAAAGATATTAAAGAAACACTTCAGAAAACTGGAGATACAATTGAAAACCGGAGTGAAAGACTGAGAGAAAACATTGATGGTGATTCTGTGAGAAAAAATTAATTCCTTTTCCCGATGATAATTGACTCCATTAATCCTTTTAACGGGACTATAATTAAATCTTATGAAACCCACACTATTAATGAAGTTAATAAGATCATTAGCTCGAGTTATTCAGCCTGGCAAGACTGGAGTAATACTTCTTTTTCTGAGCGGGCGAACTGTTTAAATAATGCAGCATTAATTCTTCGCGAGCGGAAGGCCGAACTGGCTAAATTGATGGCCCTGGAAATGGGCAAACCTTTTAAAGGTGGCCTTGCGGAAATAGAAAAATGTGCCGACTGTTGCGAGTATTACGCAGTCAATGGCGCCGAATTTTTAAAGGATGAGCCAGTTAACACAGAGGCTTCTAAAAGTTTTATTACTTATCAGCCCTTAGGCGTAATACTCGCGGTAATGCCCTGGAACTTTCCGTTCTGGCAGGTATTTCGCTTCCTTGCACCGACGCTTATGGCAGGGAACTGCGGTGTCTTAAAACACGCCTCTAATGTATTTGGTTGCGCAATTGAAATCGAGAATATTCTTAAATCTGCCGGCTTCCCCGAAAATGTGTTCCGCACTCTTCTTATCCCGGGATCTGAGGTCGATGCAGTGATAGAAAATGAATTGATTATGGCCGTAACTCTCACAGGCAGTACGGCTGCGGGAAAAAAGGTTGCTCAAAAAGCAGGTTCAATGCTCAAGAAAGTTGTTCTGGAACTTGGCGGAAGTGACGCCTATCTAATTCTTGAGGATGCAGATATCGAACTTGCTGCGGAAACCTGCGTGAACAGCCGCTTAATAAACAGCGGGCAAAGCTGTATTTCTGCCAAACGATTTGTGGTAGTTGAATCGGTTCAAGAGGAATTCACTAGTCTTTTTGTGAAGAAAATGACATCGAAAATCATAGGCGACCCGCTGCAGGAAACCACCGAAATAGGCCCCCAGGCCAGAATCGACTTGCGAAACGAACTTCATGAACAGGTTAAAAAAAGTGTTGGCATGGGTGCTAAATGCCTGCTTGGCGGGGTCATATCCGATGTAAATAATGCATTTTACCCTCCTACAATATTAACAGAAGTCTGCAAAGGTATGCCTGCTTACGACGAAGAGCTTTTTGGACCAGTAGCTGCAATTATCAAAGCGAAAGACGAAGGACATGCAATTCAAATTGCTAATGATTCCATCTTCGGGTTGGGCGCCGCAATCTTTTCGAAGGATATTAAAAGGGCAGAAAACATAGCAGCCACAAAATTACAGGCCGGCGCATGTTTTGTAAACGCCTTTGTAAAATCCGATTCGCGATTGCCTTTTGGTGGTATTAAGCAGTCGGGCTATGGGCGAGAACTCTCGTATCATGGAATCAGAGAATTTGTCAACGTAAAAACAGTTTTTGTGAAGTAGGAAGACTAAAAAAGACCCGTCCCTGACAGTCTGCGCTTCAAATTGATCTTCCAAACACCTATCTTTGCACCGAATTGAATATCAATGAGTAAAAGAGGCAGAGTTTTAGTAGCCATGAGTGGTGGTGTAGATAGCTCGGTGGCAGCAGTCATGCTCCATGAGCAAGGTTATGAAGTCATTGGCCTCACTATGAAAACCTGGGATTATGCGTCTGCCGGGGGCTCATCGAAAGAAACCGGATGCTGCAGTCTTGACAGTATAAACGACGCCCGGGCTCTGGCTGTTGGATACGGATTTCCTCATTACATTCTTGATATTCGGGAGGAGTTTGGCGATTTTGTTATCGACAATTTCGTTGATGAATATATTGCTGGGCGCACTCCAAATCCCTGTGTCCTTTGTAATACTCACATTAAATGGGAGGCGCTTTTAAAGCGGGCAGATAAGCTCGATTGTGAGTTTATCGCCACGGGCCATTACGCCAATATCCGTAAACAGGATAGCGGCAGGTACGTGATATCAAAAGGCAAAGACGAGCATAAAGATCAGTCTTACGTATTATGGGGTGTTTCGCAGGAGAACCTTGCCCGTACCCAGTTCCCCTTGGGCAGTTTCGCCAAGGCGGAAATAAGGCAGATGGCGAAAGATATGGGACAGCTTGAACTGGCTAACAAGTCTGAAAGCTATGAAATTTGCTTCGTACCTGACAATGATTACCGCGCCTTTTTAAGGAATAAGGTCCAGGATCTGGATGAGCGAATTGGCCCGGGTAATTTTATGCTTAGTAATGGAACTATTGCGGGAAAGCATTTGGGATATCCTTATTATACTATTGGTCAGCGAAAAGGACTGGGAGTAGCTTTCGGACATCCCATGTTCGTTACCCGGATTCTTCCAGAGTCAAATACAGTTATGCTGGGCACAATAGATGAATTGGAACGTTCGGAAGCGCTGGTGAGAAATATAAACCTGGTGAAATATGACAGCATAACTGAGCCTTTAGAAGCAATTACCAAGATAAGGTATAAAGACTCAGGCGCATTAAGTACGCTAACCCAATTAGGTGATACAGTTAAAGTCGATTTCCACCATTCTGTTTCTGGGATAGCTCCGGGCCAATCGGCAGTTTTCTATGAAGGAAGTGATTTGTTAGGCGGGGGTTTTCTGGTATAAAACCTGTTGCCGTTTACTCTTCCAAACCTCCCATTTATCGCTTATACTGCCTCCCCGATTTGGCTTTCCCTTTAATATTGTCTTTATTTGCAAATATCATTTTACTGAATGGCAAAAAATCTACTTATTGTTGAATCACCAGCGAAGGCAAAAACTATAGAAGGATATCTTGGTAAAGACTTTCTCGTAAAGTCAAGTTATGGCCATATCCGTGACCTGATTAAAACCGACGATGCAATTGATGTAGGCAATAATTTTGAGCAGAGGTATGAAGTACCAGCTGACAAAAGAGCCGTTGTTAACGAACTCAAAAAACTTTCTAAAGAAGCCGAAATGGTTTGGCTAGCCTCGGATGAGGACCGCGAAGGAGAGGCAATCTCCTGGCATCTGTTCGAGACCCTTGGATTGAAAGAAGATAAAACTAAAAGAATTGTTTTTCATGAGATAACTAAAACAGCTATTCTCAAAGCCATTGAAAATCCGCGCAAAATCGATTATAACCTGGTCTATGCACAGCAGGCCAGACGTGTCCTTGACAGACTAGTAGGCTTCGAGCTTTCCCCTGTTCTATGGAAAAAAGTAAAACCATCACTATCGGCCGGGCGGGTTCAATCGGTTGCAGTGCGCCTAATTGTCGACCGGGAACGCGAAGTAAATAAATTTACACCCACAGCTGCTTTTAGAGTAGTCGCCATTTTCACTACCGATAATCAAAAAGAAATCTTCCGCGCTGAACTTCCTGAACGTTTCGAACAAGCGGCGCAGGCGGAGAGCTTTCTAAAGGATTGTACCGATGCCCTATTTACCGTAAAAAGCCTGGAAACCAGGCCCACAAAAAGAAATCCTGCAGCTCCATTTACTACTTCTACCCTGCAACAGGAAGCGAGCAGAAAACTAGGTTTTTCTGTAGCCCGCACGATGTCGGTTGCTCAAAAGCTCTACGAGCATGGAAAGATAACCTACATGCGAACGGATTCTGTAAATCTATCAGACACAGCATTGAATGCTGCCGCCGCAGAAATAAAATCGGCTTTCGGCCAGAGATACCATCAGGAACGAAAATATAAAACAAAATCAGCAGGTGCTCAGGAAGCTCACGAAGCCATTCGGCCTACTTATTTTGAGCATCATACTATAAACGGAGATCCCTCAGAACAACGTTTATATGACCTGATCTGGAAACGTTCAATCGCTTCACAAATGGCAGAAGCTGCGTTTGAAAAAACGACAGCAAAAATTGACATCTCCACAAGAAAAGAGGAATTCGTGGCAAATGGTGAGGTGATGAAATTTGATGGATTTTTGAAGGTATATATTGAATCCACAGATGAAGAGGAACAGGAAATAAACCTGGATGAGGAGAATGAGAACTCAATCCTGCCGCCTTTATCTAAGGGACAAAAATTAAATCTTCGGGAGATGAATGCCACGGAGCGCTATACAAGGCCTCCTGCCCGATATACTGAAGCGAGCCTGGTAAAGAAACTTGAAGAACTTGGCATCGGTCGACCATCGACGTATGCACCTACTATTTCTACGATTCAAAATCGTGGCTACGTGGTCAAGGAGGAACGTGAGGGAAAGAAACGTGATTTCCAGGTGATAAGCCTGAAGAACGGGAAAATACACTCTGATATAAAATCGGAAAATACCGGCGCAGAAAAAAACAAACTCTTCCCCACTGATATTGGGGCGGTGGTGAATGACTTCCTGGTAGAACACTTTAAGAAAATAGTCGATTTTAATTTTACTGCCTCTGTCGAGAAGGAATTCGACGAAATAGCGCAGGGGCTTAAAAACTGGACGGAAATGCTTCGTTCATTTTATAAACCTTTTCACATAGAAGTGGAAACTACCCTTCAAAATGCTAATCGCGCAAGCGGTGAACGCGATCTGGGGGTTGATCCAGCAAGCGGAAAAAAGATTTCCGTGCGTATTGGCCGGTTTGGTCCATTTGTTCAGATTGGCGAGGCAGCAGAAAATGAAGACAGCGAGAAACCTAAATATGCAAGCCTGCGGGCAGGCCAGATGATCGAGACTATAAGTCTGGCAGAAGCGCTCGAACTTTTTAAGCTTCCGTTCCAACTCGAAAACTACGAAGGCAAAGAAATAAGTGTTGGTTTAGGGCGATTCGGGCCGTATGTAAAATGGGGTGAAAATTTTATTTCTATTCCTAAAGGCGAAGATCCCCTCTCTGTAAATTATGAAAGGGCTATAGAAATAATAAATGAGAAAAACCTTGCAGATGCCCCTATTGCACACTTCCAGGGCCTGGGAGTAACGAAGGGTAAAGGGCGTTTTGGGCCATTTATCAAATGGAATAATTTATTCATCAATGTTCCTGCCCGTTATAATTTCGACAAACTGGGACAGCCCGAAATAGAGGAGTTAATCACTAAAAAAATTGAAAAGGAATCAAATCGCTTCATCCAGCAATGGGAAAGTGAAAAGATTGCCATAGAAAATGGGCGTTGGGGGCCGTTTATCCGCTTTGGAAAGTTGATGCTTAAGCTTGGTAAAAACCCAGCGACAAATGATAAATTCACAAGCGAAGAATTAGCTGTATTAACTCTTGAGAATATTAAAAAACTGATAACTGATCAGGTTCCGGACGCTTTCGCGCCAAAGGTAAAAAAGACGACTAAAAAACCACCTGTCAAGAAGGCACCTGCAAAAGCGAAAAAATAACCCGCATGTAGGGAGAAAATTATATGAAGAAAGATTTTCCAAAAAATATAGTCGAAAATGTATCAATTGCCGTTGTTATGGAGAGCGCAACACCGGAAACTAAGAACTGGAATGTCTATTTGATAAACATGAAAGATGAACCATTAGAAACCGTACTGGTAAGTTCTAAAGGCTACGGAGAGAAAGATGGTGAAACAGTAAAGACTTCGATTTTGAGGCATTCTATTGGAGATATTAAAGCCCGGGATTATGCAGTAATAGAAATGATAGATGAGCAGGTTTTTGGTTTAACCAACGAATACTGGCTCAGTTATTACATTAATGGGGAAATCTTCGATAAGAAATTCATTTTTGTCCCGGAAAGTATCGTTGAATCCAATCTCATCCGAATACCCGTACTCAATAAACCGGGAGTTATGATAGGTTGATAAATATCAGCCTCCTGAGAATGAGTTTGTAAACCACTGGCACAGTACTTGATATCTAATGAGTATATAAAAATGCTCAAATGGAAATCATATTAAAAGTATCGAACACCGCTTACCCTGACGGGACGCTGGTGAAGTATTTATTCGGGATGAAAAGACCTGAAATCATTTATTCTGGCATCGAAGTAAAAAAGGATATGTGGTTACGAAAAGCCGGAAAAGAAATCATGAAAATGAGAAACCGTAGTTCACTGTTGGCAGGCTAAATCTATTGCGTATACTCTACTTTACAATTAACTGTACTGCAAACGATACGAACCTCTGGAGAAGTCCAGGAAAGGGTGTCCTTCTTGTGAAAAGCTTCTGGAATGGGTAATCAATTTATCAACATTTTTTTTAACAGAATTTAGAGCTAAATCCTGGCGTCTGTTATCTTTGAAAATGAATCACACAATACCACTTCTTGATGCAGCAGAACAACGTGTACTTGGATCTTTAATCGAAAAGAGCAGAACAACTCCGGATTATTATCCAATGACTATAAACAGTCTAATGGCTGCCTGCAACCAAAAGACGTCTCGCAATCCAATTGTCCAATATGTTGAGGCACAGATTGTCAATACCCTTGACACATTAAAGCGAAAAGGGCTAATATCAACCGCAACTGGCGGCACGAGCCGCGTCCTAAAGTTCAAACATAACCTGGCCATATTATATCCGCTCGTGCCTTCTGAATTGGCTATTATATGCTTGTTGCTCTTAAGGGGCAGTCAAACCCCTGGTGAAATCAATACTAATTCCAGCCGATTATATGAATTTGAGACTCTCGATGAAGTGAATGCGCTGCTCCAAAAATTGTCTGATCCTGAACTTGCGTTTATTAAAGCACTTGAACGTCGTCCGGGCCAAAAAGAAGTTCGTTACATTCACCTTCTCGGAGATGTTATGGGGGATGTTCAGGAAATCCAAACCGAACGAACCAGTACAGGCGATAATAAACAACTTGAAGAAAGAGTTTCCACACTGGAAACCCAACTTAGAGATCTGAGAAATGAATTTGATAAACTTATGAAAGAATTAAGCTGAATACGGTTCATTAATCGCATACCAATTCTTACTTGTTTAACACGTTTCCGCATAGCATCCTATTCATTCTGTAATCCTATACATCCTATTCCAGATATTTCTGCGCCCGGCATACTATTGAACTTATAATCCTATGAATCCTATTCTAGCATATCTGCGCCCAGCATCCTATTCATCCTCGCATCCTATAATTCCTATTCCAGACTACAACAATCCTCCAATTCCAAGTGTTATCCCACTTATCATTATCTTAGCAAAAATTAGTGCAAAATGTCAAAAAAGAAATCCAATAACTTTAACCTGGTCTTAACAAAGCTTATAAGCGATGTTTTTGAGAAATCAGGACACAAAGCTTTAAATTATAAGCAAGTTGCTTCAAAACTTAACCTGCATGATGATGAATCGCGCGACCAGATACTTCAGATTTTAAAAGAAGAGACCCGTAAGGGCTTACTCTCGGAACCTGAACGAGGTAAGTTCATATTGAAAGAGTTGAAAACGTTTGTTACTGGCCGGGTTGACATGACCGCGGACGGATCAGCCTATATCGTTAGCGAAGACGAGTTTGAAGAAGACATTTTTATAGCACCCCGGAAGCTGCGAAATGCGCTCCATGGTGATACTGTTAAAGCATATGTATACGCTAAAAGCAAAGGACGCAAAAAAGACGGCGAAGTTGTAGAAATCATTACCCGGGCTAAAATGGACTTTACGGGTATCATTAAGTTATCCGAGAGGTTTGCATTTTTTGTCCCGGACGACCGTAAAATGCTTCATGATATATTTATTCCACTGGATAGCTTAAATGGTGGTAAGGACAACGAGAAAGCAATTGCGCGAATTATCGACTGGCCGGAAGATGCCAAAAACCCGATTGGAACAATAACTCACGTACTCGGAAAGCAGGGTGAGAATAATGCGGAAATGAATGCTATACTCGCGGATTACGGTTTTCCGCTTGAATTTCCCGCAGATGTTGAAAAAGAAGCTGATGAAATTCCTGAAGCGATCACTAGCGCCGAAATTGCAAAACGAAGAGATTTTCGAAATATTCTAACATTTACAATAGACCCGGCAGACGCGAAAGATTTTGACGATGCCATCTCCTACAGAACTTTAGATAACGGGAATATAGAAGTAGGAGTCCATATCGCTGATGTTTCCCATTATGTTCTTCCAAATTCTGCTCTAGATAAAGAGGCTTTCGAAAGGGGTACTTCTGTCTATCTCGTCGACAGGGTTATTCCTATGCTTCCTGAGCGCTTATCAAATGGCCTGTGCTCGTTAAGACCCAACGAGGATAAACTATGCTTCTCCGCAGTTTTTGAGTTAGATCACGAGGCAAATGTTATTAGCGAATGGTACGGTAGAACCATCATCCATTCTGATACGCGGTTCAGCTATGAACAAGCTCAGGAAATTCTTGAAAATAAATCAGGTACGCACAGCGAGGAACTTTTGAAATTAAACGAACTCGCTTATATACTCCGGGAAAGGAAATTCAAACATGGGGCGATCAGCTTTGAAAGTACGGAAGTAAAGTTCCGTCTGGATGATAGCGGAAAGCCACTTGGAGTATTTGTCAAAGAGCGTAAAGATGCACATAAACTCATTGAGGATTACATGCTGCTGGCTAATAAAAAGGTAGCTGAATTTATCGCCAAGAAAGGAAAAGGAAAGCAGAAGCTTACTTTTGTATACCGCTCTCATGATTCGCCAAAAGAAGATGCTTTATTGAGTTTTTCACAATTTGCGTTAAAATTCGGATACAAGATCGATATCAGTTCAGGCCGCGAAACTGCGCGTTCATTAAACTTTTTAATGGCGGATGTAGAAGGCAAAAAGGAGCAAAATGTACTTACACAACTAGCTATCCGGTCAATGGCCAAAGCAATTTATACCACTAAAAAGCATAGCCACTATGGTCTTGCATTTGATTTTTACACGCACTTCACCTCTCCTATCAGAAGGTACCCCGACGTTATGGTTCATCGTCTACTGGAACTGTACCTGACAGGCGGAAAATCAGTGAGCGAGGAAGATTATGAAAAAATGTCGCTCCATTCATCACAAATGGAGAAAAAAGCCGCAGATGCGGAAAGAGCATCAGTTAAGTATAAACAAGCCGAATATTTGGAAAATAATATTGGAGAAGAATTTAAAGGTATCATTTCAGGCCTCACAGAGTGGGGAATGTATGTCGAGATAATCGAAAATAAATGCGAAGGGATGGTCCGGCTTCGCGATCTTACTGATGATTTTTATGTCCTGGACGAAAAAAACTATTGCATTATCGGACAAAGAAGGAAAAAGAAGTTTCAGCTGGGGGATGAAGTTACGATCAAGGTTAAAAAGGTAGATCTGGGTAAACGGCAGATTGATTTTACATTGGTTCATTAAGGTCGGAAGTCGGAGGTCGGAGCAATCGTACCATTCGAGCTCAGAAGGTCTGACTTCCGACCACCAACTTCCGCTTACAAACTTCATACTTCAGACTTCATACCCCAATCAATGCACTCTATTCCACAACTACAAGAAATAATAAATAAAGCGATTGCTGAAACAAAATACACCGAATCGCCTGCGGAACTCTATGCGCCGATAAGTTATCTAATGGAACTTGGAGGAAAGCGGATGAGACCTGTATTAGTTTTGTTATCTGCTGAACTTTTTGGCGGTGATATCAGAAAAGCCCTTGACGCAGCAATTGGCATCGAACTCTTTCACAACTTTACACTGATGCATGATGATATCATGGACAAAGCACCCCTTCGCCGGGGGAAGCCAACAGTGCATGCCAAATGGAGTAAGAATACTGCAATTTTATCCGGAGACGTCATGTTTGTCGAGGCATATAAAATGATGATCAGGGTAGAAGATGTCATATTGCGACAAGTGCTTGATATTTTCAGCTATACAGCTTCAGCAGTTTGCCAGGGACAACAGGCGGACATGAATTTTGAAAAACGGGCTGATGTCAGCATGGATGAATATCTGCAAATGATTAAGCAAAAAACAGCTGTACTGTTAGCCGGGAGCATGGAAATTGGTGCATTGATTGGGGGCGCTGACAAACATCAGTCAAAACTTTTATATGAGTTCGGAGAGAATCTTGGACTTGCCTTTCAGCTTCAGGATGATATCCTCGACGTTTATGGTGACCCTGAAAAATTCGGCAAGCAAGTTGGAGGCGATATCCTTGCTAACAAGAAAACATTTCTACTTATTACAGCAAAAGAATTAGCGCAAAAGGAGGACCATACGGAACTCGCCAGATGGATACACGGAACAGATCATGAACCTGAAGAAAAAGTAAAAGCGATAACATCGATGTACGACAAGCTGGGGATAAGAAAACTTGCCGAAAACCAGATGGAAGTTTATGTCAGAAAAGCGCTGGGGGCTCTTGATATGATTTCAGTTCAAAATGATACTAAAGCCCTTTTAAATGACTTTGCTAAAACACTGCTACTTCGTGAAAAATAAAAAAGCGCCATGCATTTAGCAATGGCGCTTCTTAACAATCTTGTAATCTTTTATTCTTCTACCGGAGCAGCTGTTTCTTCTTCAGCCTCTTTCTTTGCCGGAGCTTTTTTCGCCGGAGCAGCTTTTTTCGCAGCGGCTTTAGGTTCAGCAACTTCTTCTTTCTCAGCAGCAGCTTTTTTCACTGGTGCTTTAGCTTTCGGTGCAGGTGCCGCTTTCTTCGCAACTGCTTTCTTAGGCTTAACTGGAGCATCTTCTACTACAACCTGTGCTTCCCTTGGAAGAACCGAAACATATGATTTATCGTCAAATTTTTTCTTGAAAAATACAGTACCATCGATCAAAGCAAATAATGTGTGATCTTTTCCAATACCTACATTTTTATCAGGATGGTGTTTTGTACCGCGCTGACGCACGATAATGTTTCCTGCAATTGCAGCCTGACCACCGAAAATTTTAATTCCCAGACGTTTGCTATGTGACTCGCGACCGTTTCTGGAACTACCGGCTCCTTTTTTATGTGCCATTATATTTTGTGTTTATGAATTGTTGCCAATTCAGGATGTTTAAACTAGACTAAATTAGTATCAAGTATCAAGTGTCAAGTATTAAGTATCAGTACCTAATACTGCTCTTAAACTTATAAAGTGATTCCTGTGATCTCTATTTTGGTAAACTGCTGACGGTGTCCATTTTTCTTTTTGTAACCCTTACGGCGTTTTTTCTTGAAAACGATCACTTTTTCACCCTTTAAATGAGACACGATCTTAGCAGAAACTTTGGCTCCCTTTAATGCATCAGCACCAATTGAGAATTTACCACCATTTTCAGCTAATAACACGTTGTCAAATTCAATACTAGCGCCTTCATCTCCCTGTAAACGGTGTACAAAAAGATATTGGTCTTTAGCAACTTTAAATTGCTGTCCGGCTATATTTACTATTGCGTACATTATTAATTGTTTTTTTAAATGAGGTGCAAATATAGAAATTTTTATTTTAAAAGAAAAGAAATCTAATAGAAGTCTGAAGTCGGAGTTCTGAGGACTGAACAAATCGGAGATTCATAGCGCAGACATCTGAAGTCAGACTTCTGACATTAGACATCAGACTTCTGACATCCTACTTTAGACATCTGACCTCAGACTTCACTTCCTATCCCTCACATCATTGATCATATTGTTTATTTCTGTTATAAGGGACTTGGCCGCATCATTGAGCTTAGGGCTTTCGTTATTTTGAGCGTCGTATAGCACAGACTTAGTTTTTCCTTTATACTTATACTCGATATAGTAGTGCGGTGAATTAGTACTGTGACCAGGCTTGCCCTCACCGGATATTTCCTCTGGAAAATTCCAGAAACCCAGTTCAGCGGCTTTCCTATGCAGATAAAGCAAATCATCTTTACGAAACTTAACCTTTGTCTTCACTAAAGAATCCCGAGTATCGAGGTAATGAAAGTCGCCCGTTGCAGAATTAAAGGTATTATTTAGGCTATCCCCCAACCCATATTTAAATGTTATCGACTCAAAGTCTGAAAACCTATATGGCGCATTTTTTACCATAATGGAATAGTAATAAACGCAGTATAACAGGAACGGTGTTATTATACAAATTGCAAGAAATATCTTCTTTCCTCTTTCGGTCATGTCTTTTTATAATCTTACTATTTTCTGTTTTTTCAGTTCTCAGGTCAGTTTTCAGTTTTCACCTTGCAACTAACACCTTTCACCTAATTAAATTTCGTCTTCCAGTTTATGGATACGATTTTCATTCGGTGCACTCAGTTCAGACGGCGGATGAAACTCTCCCTCCCATTTTGCAATTACAACTGTTGCTAAACAATTACCTATTACGTTTACGGAAGTTCGGGCCATATCCATTAATTCATCAATACCTAAAATGATGAAAATAGGCCATACCGGCATTCCGAACGATGAAGCTGTTCCCAGCAAAATCACTAAGGAAGCTCTGGGAACACCTGCCACTCCCTTGCTGGTAAGCATCAGGGTAAAGACAATAAGCAACTGCTGTCCAAATGTGAGGTGCATTCCCGCTGCCTGAGCCACGAAAATCGAAGCCAGTGAAAGGTATAAGGTTGTACCGTCCAGATTGAAGCTATATCCCGTAGGCATAACAAATGCGACAATTTTTCGCGGAACACCAATTCTCTCCATTGCTTCCATTGCTCTTGGCAGTGCAGCTTCAGAACTTGTTGTAGCAAAAGCGATCGAAACAGGTTCTGCTATTGCCTGCAGGAATTTCTTGATTGGCAGACCAATCATTAACCCTATAGGAAGCAAAACTCCCAGCAAGAAGACTAAAAGTGCAACATATAAAGTGAGTAGCAGATGAAACAGATTCACAAGGATGCCCAGTCCCATATGACCCACTGTATAGGCTATGGCTGCTCCAACACCAATCGGCGCGAAGTACATGATGATATTAGTGAATTTAAACATGACCTCTGAAAGGCTCTCCGTAAACTGCAACATGGGCTGACGTTTATCTTCTCTAACCATCGCCAAAGCAATACCAAACAATATACTAAACACCACTATCTGAAGAATCGCACCCTCAGCAATAGATTTAGCAATATTCTCCGGGAAGATATGCAGGATAATATCATTAAAGGATTGCGGCGGCACTACCGGCAACTCCTCCTGAGCACCTGGAGGGAGTGTAATTCCCATACCAGCCTGAGAAATATTAATCGCTGCAAGGCCTATAAACAAAGCAACCGTTGTTACAACCTCAAAATAAAGAATCGATTTCCAGCCCATACGACCCACCTGTTTAAGGTCGGAATGTCCGGCAATACCGTAAACCAGGGTCGCAAAAAGAAGTGGTGCGATAATGGTCTTAATCATCTTCAGAAAGACTTTGCTTAGCACCTGAAGTTTCATACCAAACTCCGGAAAATCATGGCCGATTTCCGCTCCTACTACCATTGAAATTAATATCCAGGTAGTCAGTGATTTCTTCTTAAGGCCATAAAGAAACAATCCTGCAATAGCCAGCCATCTGGAGAACATGAGAGCAGTGTTATTGACTGGTATAACATTGTAATGATCCACAAAAGCCAAAAGTGCAGCTACGGAAACAACGATAAGAGCAACTAGTCCAACATTTTTAAATTTCATATTTTGGTTTTAGCGTAACGGACAAAAGTAAGTAATTGGTTTTACATTGATGATTTAGGAATCAAAACATATCAAGCACAATTTTATACATGAATGATCCGCGAAATTTACCGAAATTAGGCCAACATTATCCTTATAAAATGAAAGCTTTCTACAGTATTTTATCGTCAAATAGCCAGCTTTGCTACGTTATCAGGCCACACCGAATTTTATTTTTGATTCTGTTAACATTAATATCCTGCAGTAATAAGCCACAAACTGACGTTCGGGTGTCCGAACAGCAGTCTTTTGCTAAAGTAGCAAAGGAAGCGAGAGATCAGGCTGATAATGCCGCACTAACCGACCCGAACAGGCCGGTTATGATTGACGATGCCGTAAAAAAACTTAAGGCCTATATTGTTGATACTTTGAATTCAAAGTTCACTGACTGGGATGTAAGAGTGCTGGACAATACCAAGACGGACCCCAATGGATCGGAAATCAGGATAACATTTGGAACTAGTATAGATGGTTTTGATCTGGAAGAAACCGCCAGATACAAATCCATTGTATTCCGGGAATGGTTGAGCGATGCTCAATCACCACTTCGGGAGAAAATGCAATCACTAAACGTAGGTGATCATGTTAAAATTACCGGGTCTTTTGTAACCCGTGATAAAAAAATTGATATAGACCCTTATAATGAGAAGGAATTCAGAAAATCAAAAAACATTTTTTCGAATCCGGAATTCCGAGTCGACATCACTGACCTTAATATTGTAGAGGAATGATGTAATTGAAAAATGAACAAGGAGCAAGGGACAAGGACCGAGGAATTTTAAAGTGCTGTAGCTTTGTTGTTTAACGAACTTTTGCAAGTTTTATACCCCTAGATCTTTGTTCCTTGTTCTTTGTTCCTTGTTCTTTATTCCTTGTTCCAATTTCACACCATCCGAAACAGCAATATTTAAATGAAGCCCGAGAAATTAAGTGATATAAAAAAAGAGCTGGCAGGTCGGACCGTACAGGAATTAACCGAAATATGCCTGAGGATCGCTAAGTATAAAAAAGAAAATAAGGAGTTGCTTAATTATCTGCTTTTTGATTCGGATGATCCGCTTCTATTCTCCGAAAAGGTCAAAACTTTTCTTGAAGAGGATTTTAAGGCAATGCAAAAGCACTACTATCACAGCACTAAGAGCCTTCGGAAAATCCTTCGGATAATGAACCGGTATGCAAAATACACTGGAAATAAACAGGTAGAAGTTGAGTTTTCTCTATGGTTTTGCACCAATTTTCTCCATTACGCCGATCTGAATACAAGCCATAAACCACTCCAGGCGATCTTTATCCGTCAACTTGAGAAAATCAGCAGATTACTTCCCAAATTGCATGAAGACCTTCAGTTCGACTACCAGGGGGAGTTTGAAACTTTACTTCATAAGGCAGATAGTCAGGCGCGCTGGGTTAGTAAAAGCCTTTATCTGTAACAAAAGCTGTTACCCTTTATCTAAAATTAAAATACAAGTTTGAGCAAGGAAGCGCTTTTCAAAGATATTTTTCAGGCTAATTCAAAAAAGATTTACCATTTGTGTTATGGTTATACTGGCGATGACGACACCGCCAACGACCTGATGCAGGAAACTTTTATGAAGGTTTGGCAAAATCTTGACAAGTTCCGCAACCAGGCGCTGATCTCCACATGGATCTATCGAATCGCTGTTAATACTTGCCTATCTTATCTGCGGGTCGAAAAGCGCCAGCCCAAAGACGAGCTTACCGATAATATCATTGAGAATAAGGGCGAAGAGGTTTCGGAGAAAAACGAGCAGGTTGCGTCTTTATATAAATGCATATCCCTACTCGAAGAAAATGAACGGATCATCATAACCATGGTTTTGGATGAGGTACCGTATGCGGAAATAGCCACCATTTCAGGGATTTCAGAAGGTAACCTGAGGGTAAAAATTCACCGCATTAAGCAAAAACTGACTGAATTATATAATAGAAATGAAAGATTTTGAAGCACTGAAAAGTATCTGGCACAACCAGGTAGCGCTGCCGAAGGTCAGTCACGAGGATGTTTTAAAGAAAGTTGGCAAAACCAGAACTGGTCTTGCAAGCAGACTCTTATTAGAAATGGCCGGAATGGCTGCAGCCTCCGCTATGCTGATTTATGTGTGGATAGAGAGCCCCTTCAGAATGTGGACTACTCATTTGGCAATGCTCATATTTATGGCTTGCTGTCTTTACTACATAATAGCTTTGATCGGAAATTATCGCCGCATAACATATTCCAATCTATTAGATAAACCTGGAGAATATATACTTTATTTGAAAAAATATAAACACGACAGATTTATCTTCAATACCAGAAAATATCGTGTTTACTCAATATTCTTCACCGCAGGTTTTATACTTTATTTTATTGAAATCGCCTTTCTGGCATCCCTGTGGGTAACTATAGCTGGCATAATTTTCACATTTGCCTGGATCGCATTCTGTTATTTTGTATTGATGCGCATTTACATCCGGAAAGAGGAGTCCAAACTTGAGGATATGATCGGGAATTTAGAGCGGCTTGAGAGGCAGTTTGAGGATTCGGATTCGTGAGATGAACGTTCTTTGGAACGGTCTTTTTGGCTGAATGTTGAAAACTAAAAGCTGAAGGAAATGACCCTAAAATATTGTTTTATTCTAATTAAAATTAGTGTCTTTCATTAATTAACACCGATTGATTGACAATTAGTTCAGTTTTCAGTTTTAGTATCCAGTTCAAATTCAGTTTTCAGTTTTCAGCTTTTTTAAATCAGTTTTCCCAGCTTCTTCAATTTCTTTGACGTTCAGACTATTACTCCTAAGGCTATATTCCAATTTACGAATCTCGCCAGTAGCTTTAACAGCCGAATCTCCTGTGCTAAACAAGGGAAATTCACGCATTAGTTTGCCGTCCTTCACATATATAGAGTCGCTGCCCCTGTAACCCTTCTTCAAGCTACTTCCAAGTTCTGGAAATCGGATTTGCTGATTAGAGCCGCTTTCATTGTATTCGTAAATATACATCGAAAGATAAGAACCTTCACCCTCGCCTTTTGACTGAATATAGAGCTCCGGGTTTCCATCAGAATCCAAATCCATATCCCAGGCGTCTACAATTTTACCGTCCAATTCGCTGGCCATGGACTTGTAATTCAAATGGGTAGAGTCAGATCTCAATACCAGGAAACCTCCAACAGAATTTGACCCCCTACCCCAGCTCACAATATCAAGTGTTAAACCGGGTTTCACTTCGATCGCCTTATGAAAACGAAACGGTTGCATAATTTTTTTTACTTCAGGTTTCTTAACCACAACCGGACTTTTGTCTTCAGGAGCACAAGAAGTAAAAAAAACAACGCTTAAAGCGAAACCTACAATTCTTTTAAAATTCATAACAAAAGGATTAACGGTAAATTGAGTAAAACCGCTTTCTCAAATTTAGAAAAATAAGAACAAGGAATGTAGTGTAGCAGGATAATTACTGCCGGAATTCTATCCCAACCTTTTTACCTGAAATATTTTCCAGCATCGGCCTGAAGATCAATCGTGCGTTTTCATTCGTTTTGCCTAAGATATTCTGCTTTCCTGCATTCTCCAGGATCTGCCTTTCGGCGATCTTATATATATCTTCCACCATGTTCTTCGAGTCGCCGGGAAACCATGCCCCTGAGACATCATATACTTTTGACTGCTGATGGTCTAGTTTCACATAGCATATTTCAGGTTTCGGAAGGAAGACGGTCAGTGAGTCTGAACCGGACGGAACAATGTCGCTCTTTTTTATTTTGGTAAGATCTATACAACCGGTCACTTCGCCCACTGCTACAAATAAAATGCGCTTGTCGGGGAGAATGTTTCTGATCTCCTTTTTCTCAATCACGTCTTTCATTGAATATTTCACGAGTTCAAGCTTCCCCATACTCACAATCTTCTCAACCATCACATCTTCATTGATCTCTGTTCTCGTAATAAAGAATTGTCTTTTGATGTAGAAAAACAGTGCTAATATTAGGATGATGGTGGTGATTGCCACTGTAAGTAGGACGGCGGTTCTTGTGCGGAGGGTGGTTAGGCTCATGGTTAAGGGGTTAAGTGCAAAAAGAATGCCCGTTTGGAACAAAGAGCAAGGAACTAGGATTAGCAATCTTAATCCGCAAATTTATCTAACGATTCCCGGTCCTTGCTCTTTTCTCTTTGTTCTTTGATCCGTTTTATACAACGTCCACCTGTGCCGGATGCTCCTTTTCCGCCAGATAACGTTCCGCTTCCAGGGCAGCCATACAGCCTGTTCCTGCAGCTGTTACTGCCTGTCTCCATAATTTATCCTGTGCATCGCCGCAGGCAAAAACTCCTTCTATATTTGTTTTCGAGCTATCTGGCTGAGTGATCAGGTATCCTGTTTCGTCCATATCCAGCCAACCCTTAAATATTTCTGTGTTAGGATTATGCCCGATAGCAACGAAAAATCCGCTTACGTCGATTACATTCTCTTCATTAGTTTTATTATTTACGACTTTGACCCCGGTCACATTTTTGCCGTCACCCATAATCTCTTTCGTATCAGTGTTATAATGAATTATAATATTTGGGATGCTTAAAACACGATGCTGCATCGCTTTAGAAGCTCTGAATTCGTCGCGACGTACGAGCATGTGAACTGTTTTACAAAGTTTAGACAAGTAAGTTGCTTCCTCGGCAGCAGTATCCCCTGCCCCTACAATTGCCACATCCTGGCCTTTGAAAAAGAAACCATCACATACCGCACAAGCTGATACTCCAAAGCCATTGTATTTTTGCTCGCTTTCAAGCCCAAGCCATTTCGCGGAGGCACCGGTAGCTATGATCACTGTATCTGCCGTAATAGTTTTTGTCTCATCAACAATCACTTTATGAGGGACTTGTGAAAAATCGACCTTTGTTACATACCCAAATCGGATTTGGGTTCCAAACCTTTCAGCCTGTTTTCTAAAATCTTCCATCATTTCCGGCCCCATGATCCCATCAGGGTAACCAGGGAAATTTTCCACATCAGTTGTTTGGGTTAATTGGCCACCCGGGACCATACCTGTATACATCACAGGTTTTAGATCAGCTCGTGCAGCATATATAGCAGCAGTGTATCCTGCTGGTCCTGAACCAATTATCAGGCATTGTACGTGTTCGGTTTCTTGAGACATTTCTAATAATTAAGAAACAAATTTATAACTTTGAATGCGCATCAGCAATACGCATTTGTCAGGTAATTCTATAATCTTTTAGATAGGGTTCTATTCATTAAAAAATACTATTATTACCGAAAATACCTAAACGTCTGATGTCGCGAAGCCTTTTCATAAAATCCATCCTTGTTATATTCCTCTTCTGCACTCCGTTTTCAACCCGTGCGCAAAAGAAGAACATTTCATACCAATTAAAACTAAAACCGGCTTCATCAGCAATAAAAATCGACGGAGTAGCAGACGATAGCACCTGGACAGAAGCCAACGTAGCTTCTAACTTTTTCATGGTGCAACCGATGGACACCAGTTTTGCCAAAGTACGTACAGATGTGATGATGAGCTACGATCAGGAAAATCTCTATCTCATCGCAATTTGTTATCACGAGCCCGGGCCTTACTTCGTAGAATCTCTTCGGAGGGATTTTTCTTTCAATAAGAACGATAACTTTTTATTGTTCATGGATCCCTTTGATGATAAAACAAATGGTTTCTCATTCGGTTCGAATGCAGCAGGAGCGCAGTGGGACGGTATAATGTTCGACGGAAGCAAAGTAGATCTAAGTTGGGACAATAAATGGGTCTCCGCCGTTAAAAACTATGAGGATCGGTGGGTCTTTGAAGCTGCTATTCCATTCAAATCTATCCGGTATAAAGCCGGTATAACAGAGTGGGGAATCAATTTCAGCAGACTCGATCTGAAATCAACAGAAAAATCGAGCTGGGCACCAGTTCCACGACAATTTCCAACTGCTTCCCTGGCATATACCGGCAGCATTATTTGGGATCAGGCACCGCCCGTTCCGGGACAAAATATTTCCCTCATTCCTTATGTGTTGGGCGGGATTTCAAACGACTTCCTTAAAACACCGGTGAATCGCGACTCAAAACGCCAGATTGGCGGCGATGTAAAAGTCGCCGTGACATCATCCCTTAACCTAGACCTAACTGTCAATCCAGATTATTCTCAGGTGGAAGTGGACAGGCAAGTACCTAATCTGGATCGCTTCGAACTTTTCTTTCCTGAACGACGACAGTATTTTCTTGAAAACGGTGATCTCTTTTCAAATTATGGATATGCCAATATCAGGCCTTTCTTTTCCAGACGTATAGGACTCGGAGTTCCGATTCAATTCGGGGCAAGACTCAGTGGGAAACTTAATAAAGACTGGAGGCTTGGAATTATGGACATGCAGACAGCGAAAATAGGGAATGAGCTACCCTCCCAAAACTTTGCCGTGATGTCGCTGCAGCGAAGAGTATTTGCCCGTTCAAGTATAAGTGCCTTATTTATAAATAAACAATCGCTTGATTTCCAGCCTTCGCACGCAGCTGCTTCTATTTCCAGATACAATCGAAATGCTGGTTTGGAGTATAACCTTGCTTCTTCCACTAATACCTGGACTGGAAAAGCTGTAGTCATGAAATCCTTTAGTCCCGATAGAAAAGGCAATGATTTTATGCAGGCAGCAAACCTCAACTACATCAGCGGAAACTGGAATATTAACTGGCAGCATGAGATTGTAGGCCGGAACTATAATGCGGAAGTGGGTTATGTTCCGCGTACGGGATATATAAATTTGAATCCCCAGGCAGCGTATCTTTTCTTCCCGAAAAAAGGAAAACTGGTGAGCCATGGGCCTAAATTTTTCTCTGCGAATTACTTCGATCAATCATTTAGACGTACCGACAACACTAATTTCCTCGCCTATAACATAAACTTTAGAAGCAGGGCCACTTTTGCAGCATGGGCAGCAACTGACTATGTAAAACTCCTGAGCCCGTTTGATCCAACCAATTTGGGCGGCGCCACTTTACCGGCCGGTTCAGAACACCAGTGGAAAGCATGGGGAACGGAATTCGTCTCTATGCCCCAAAGCTTGTTTACTTTTGCCTTTTCTACACGCTATGGAGGCTATTATGCTGACGGAACCCGGCTAAATATTAATTCAGAATTGGGATACCGCTTTCAGCCCTATGTCAGTCTTGCGCTCAGCTCAAGCTATAACGATATTAAGCTTCCACAACCTTGGGACAGAACCCAGTTCTGGCTTGTAGGCCCTCGACTTGATGTAACTATGACCAATAAACTTTTCTTTACAGGATTCGTGCAGTACAATGAACAAAGGGATAATCTCAACATCAATACCAGGCTTCAATGGCGATACAAGCCTGCATCCGATTTATTTATTGTTTACACAGACAATTATCTGCCTTCACCTTTTTCAGTGAAAAATCGCTTTTTGGTGTTTAAACTAACGTATTGGTGGAATATTTAAGGGGTTTATTTCCCGGTATTAGCCCTTAGTAGTCGCACAAAGTTCTTTCCCAGAATATTTTTAACATCCTTATTAGAGTAACCTTTTCTAAGCAGTGCTTCCGTAATAACAGGATAATTAGAAACATCATCCAATTGCTTGGGATAAGATTCTGCCCCATCGTAATCAGCCCCTAAGCCCACGTGTTCAGACCCTACAAGTTTAACCATATGGTCAATATGATCTATCAGTAGATCAAGCGGAGCTCTCATTTCATATAATTCCTGACTATATTTCCTGTTGATCTCATTCTGTGCCCTTGAACGGTTCGATTTTTTGGTTAGTTCAGCTAGCTCATCTTTATGATCTGCATTAAATTTTTGCTGTTTTCGCGTATAGGTACTATCAAGAAAGCCGCTATAGAAATTTACAAAAACTACACCGCCCGTTTTTGCAATAGCTTTAATTTGATCATCTTTTAGGTTCCGCTGGTGAGCATTAAACTCGTAAGCCGAACTATGAGATGCCATAACCGGCTTAGTTGAAGTGGCTATTGCATCATAAAAAGACTTCTCACCGACGTGTGAGAGATCAACTATTACTCCCAGCTCATTCATGCGTCTAACGATCTGTCTTCCAAGATCCGTCAGGCCCACATGTTTAAGGCTATCTTTCCTAAAAGTTTCATCATAAGCTGAGCTTGCCCATGGCGTACTGTTATTCCATGTAAGGGTCATATAAGTCATTCCCCTTTTTGCAAGAGCATCCAGATTCTCGATCCGGCTTTCAATCATGTGGCCACCCTCTACTCCTATCATCGCAGCCATTTTATTTCTCTTGACTGCCGATTTCAATTCAGAAGCCGTCCTAACTAGTTGGATTTTGTCCGGATGTCTTAAAGCAAGAGCGTTTAGAGAATCAATTTGTCGGTTTGCCATAGCGAAGCCTCCTGTCTCATCACACCATATTGAAAAGACCTGAACATCCAGTCCTCCCTCTTTGGCACGCACCAAATCAAAATTTCCTCCACTCTGCCGCTTGCCGATATCTATTCCTGATTTAATCTGATCAGACATGATATCTCCATG
Organism: Daejeonella sp.; assembly: GCF_049655485.1. Classification (GTDB taxonomy): domain Bacteria; phylum Bacteroidota; class Bacteroidia; order Sphingobacteriales; family Sphingobacteriaceae; genus Daejeonella. The sequence goes on along the minus strand of NZ_JBASJU010000108.1, from coordinate 5,758 downwards.
AGTGTCGACAACAATCGCCTTCTTATGCAATTTGGATGATTGTGCAAAGGCCGTAATTGACGAGAAGAGAATAATCGCGAGCAGGAATTTTTTCATGGTAAAAGGGTCTGTCAGGTTCATAATTATATCAGTAAGAATTTTGATCCTATGTCTGCAACACTCCAGGATTAAACTGCTTTTCAATTGGTGACTGGTTTGCTGCTTCAATACCCATCGAGATTACTTTTCGAGTTTCCAGCGGATCTATGATCCCATCTACCCAAAGTCGGGATGCTGCATAGTAAGGCGTGGTTTGTCGATTGTACCGGTCGGTGATCTTTTTCAATAATTCATCTTCTTTCTCCTGAGTAATAACCTCGCTCTTTGCTTTAAGCGAAGCCTCTTCAATTTGAAGCAGCACCTTAGCAGCCTGAGATCCACCCATAACAGCGATTTTCGCAGATGGCCAGGCGAAGATCAACCGCGGATCATAAGCTTTGCCACACATTGCGTAATTTCCTGCTCCATACGAATTCCCTATGACGATAGTAAATTTCGGAACAACGGAATTAGCAACAACGTTGACCATTTTAGCCCCATCTTTAATGATACCTCCCTGTTCAGACCGGCTTCCTACCATAAAACCGGTAACATCCTGTAAAAACACTAGTGGAATTTTCTTTTGATTGCAGTTCATTATAAAACGCGTGGCTTTATCTGCAGAATCAGAATATATCACACCTCCGAGCTGCATCTCCCCTTTTTTACTTTTAACAACTTTGCGTTGATTGGCAATAATTCCAACAGCCCAGCCATCGATCCTTCCGAGGCCACAGATAATACTTTGTCCATAAAGCTCCTTATATTCCTCCAATTCGGAATTATCCACCAGCCGCTTAATGATTTCTCTCATATCATAAGGGCTCTCCCGATTTTCCGGCAACAGGCCATATATTTCCTGCTCGTTTAATTTCGGTGGAGCGGGTTTTATTCTATCAAACCCAGCATCCTTCGGCGAACCTATCATAGACATGATCTTTCTTATGGAGTCAAGACAAGCACTGTCGTTAGGATGCTTATAATCAGTCACTCCGGAAATTTCACAGTGGGTCGAAGCACCTCCCAGGGTCTCATTATCAATATCTTCACCAATTGCCGACTTAACTAAATAACTCCCGGCAAGAAATACAGAGCCCGTGCCTTCCACAATCATCGCTTCATCGCTCATAATTGGCAAATAAGCTCCCCCAGCAACACAGGAACCCATAATAGCAGAAATCTGCACGATTCCCTGGGAGCTCATGTGGGCATTGTTTCTGAAAATTCTTCCGAAATGTTCTTTATCAGGAAATATCTCATCCTGAACAGGGAGGAAAACTCCTGCAGAATCTACCAGATAGATTACCGGCAAACGATTTTCCATAGCAATCTCCTGTGCCCTGAGATTTTTCTTGGCAGTCATGGGAAACCATGCCCCTGCCTTAACAGTAGCATCGTTGGCAATTATCATACATTGCCTGCCAGAAACATAGCCTATTCCACATACCACTCCAGCGGAAGGGCATCCGCCGAACTCCTTGTACATATCTTCGGCTGTAAAGGCGCCTATTTCAAGCCATGGGGTGTCTTTATCAAGCAGATAGGCAACTCTTTCCCGGGCTAGCATTTTCCCCTTTTCTTTCTGCTTTGCAGCGGCCTTCTCGCCGCCTCCCGCATATATCGTCTTAAGTCGGGTTTTCACCTCGTATAAGAGCTGTTTGTTAATATCTTCGTTTTTATTGAACTCCAAATCCATGTGAGCATTGTAAATTAGAGAATGAGCAAATTAAAAAATTAGCAAATAGAGAATTAGCAAATTAAAAAACGAGTAAATTATGGAATTAGCAAAATTGCTAATTTACTCATTTCCAAATTTGCTAATTTATCAGTTTAGTTTGTAGCAGGAATACAATACTGCGGGAGGTAAATTCATTTCAAGACTCATCTCCATATGATCGAAGATGGGCATGAAATAATTCTTTTGAAGCGAATAAAGGAACTGGCGATATACCCCACCTTTTTTAAGAAGAAGATAGCAATCAGTAAGTAACTGGCTACGTTCAGAATTGTCAAAAAGGCTCAGTGGCAAGCCGGAAATTATAATATCCACTGAAGACAATTCAAAATATTTCGTGACATCTGCTGCTGACTCTTTAATCAGATGAAATCTGCTGTCCCTGATATTCTCAAGTTTAGCGTAGAATTGCGGCTCAATTTCAAAACAGTATAACTTTGATTCGGGATGAAGTTTGGAAAGTATACGCTCTGTTATATTTCCGCTGCCAGCGCCTAGTTCTATAACGATTTGAGGCTTGTATGCGCTTATCTCATGTGTGATATTGCGTGACACAAATCTGGACGATTCATATACTGCTCCCGTCGTCCGTATGTTTTTAATATAATTAAAGGCTTTGGAGATCATCGGTCATTTTTTTCTGCAAAAGAAAGATATGCAAATATTTGATATTTTTGGGTAAATCTTGGGATGGTGAATAAAGATAACATAAATACTCCACCATCTCAATAAATTTTAATCTACTACGCCTAATTTTGAAATATTGCTACTTTACCGTTGGCTCCAGCAAGTAAAACTAGCGAACCATTCTTAGCTTTTCTCACCACATTATATCCTTCGTCTGCAAGTTTTACCCAATTTGTTCCCCCGTCCCGGGAGATATCTGTGCCCGACGTACCTGTTGTGATAAGCACTTTTGAAGATATGTATTCCACAGATGATTTATAACCAAAGGGAGCGGTTAGGGGTTTATACCAGGTTTTGCCACCGCTTTTAGTGAGTACGAAATTATTTATACTCGATGTGTCCGACAAATAGTCTCCCCCGGCTGCAACTCCTCTTTTATTATTTTTAAAAGCAACAGAAAATGGGCCTGTAGAATTTTTACCCTGGATGATGGGACAAGGATAAACATTCCAGTTAGTGCCAAAGTTTTCTGACACGAAAATCCTTGATTGAATCCCCCCGCTGACGATAAATAGTTTGCCATTTTTTAATGCCCGAATACCAGTACCGCTCGCTGCAAAGGAAGCTTCGCCCTCCTTAAGATTCACTTTTAAATTATCACTGATATTCTCCCAGTTCGTGCCCCCATCATTGGTTCTCAGCAATTGCATTTTACCCCCAATAGGGTCGCCGTAAATGACGCCCCTGGAGCGATCCTGAAAATCCATCCCATCTAAGAAGATGTCAGCTGATTCGTTTCTGTAGACTTCTGTCCAGGTGAATCCACCGTCATCTGTAAGAAGTATCACTGCGGGCGATCCCGCATTTACAATAATAGCATCAGTACCCGAAAATGCCTCGATATCCCGAAAATCAAACTTTTCATAGCCCGGTATTTGTTTCCATTTCCATGTTGATCCACCATCGGTGGTCACAGAAGTCCAACCGTTGCTCCCACTCAGCCACGCAACAGAATTGTCAACGACAGACAAGCCGCGAATACTGGTTTTTGTTCCAGACTGTAAATTTTTAATTTCCTGAGAGTATGAGCCAGACATCCCGCCAAGGTATAACACGAGAATACAGATCCAATTTCTCATCGAACTCTCGACCATGTTTCTGTACGTCCCAAGAGTGATATTCCTACAAAACCCCTCACATGCAATTGATTTGGATTTACCATGCTGATTTTGCAGCTGTAACTTTTTCCGGTTTTAGGATCATAAATCGTACCGCCTTCCCATACACCATCATCAGTATAAGAGAAACCGTTAAGCATTTCAAGTCCCATAAGTGGGCGCTTAGCAAGTGTCTTATCCGGATTTTTATCATCAGTTTCAGGCTTCCCGGAGTTGTCATTCGGATTTTTTATCCAGACAATCCTTCCTGAAAATTTCCCCTTGGCGGGATAGATTAGAACCTGTGCATCACCGGATGCTGTTAGCCATTTGCCAGCCAAAGCTTCCTTATTTTGAGCAAAAGTCCAGGTGGCGCTAATTAAAAGGAGAAATACTAGGAGTGTTCTTTTAGCCATAGTGCTGATGATTAGTAGAGATTCATAAAAATATCGATAATTTATATTTTACAGGCAAAATCTTGCATGAAGATTTTATATTTGCAGTCCTTTAGAACGCCCGGATGGCGAAATTGGTAAACGTTGCGGTCTCAGAAGCCGTTGGAGTACAATCCTTGAGAGTTCGAGTCTCTCTTCGGGCACGTTTGAAAAGGGAATATAATACATGATATCATTGTCGTGCTGTATCTTGATACCTGATACTTGATTCTTGATACTCTAACGCCCAGGTGGCGAAATTGGTAGACGCACCACTTTGAGGGGGTGGCGCCCTAACGGGTGTGGCAGTTCGAATCTGCTCCTGGGCACAACCGGACTTTGATTGATTCAAAGTCCGGTTTTTTTACGCAGAATTTTTGGCACATGCCATACCAGCCTTCGTTAACATATACTTTTTGACGGTTTACTAGTTATTCTACCAACATTCTCCCCAAATACACGCTCTTAGAGCAGCGGTCCCTCTCCTCAGAGACAAATCTGATATATATATATCTGCTTCCTTTCCAAAGGTCTTTTCACAATGAAGAGAATGCATGCCTTCCTTTCTTCGTGCCCCGCATAGATCCCCATCCAGATCAGCATCGCTAGGAATTAGCAAAAAGAAAATAAGGAAAATAGTCAGAGGTAATTCGGGCGATTCCGAATTCTATCCGAATGGCATTCTTATTGTTTCCGAGGAATGTCCGAAGAAATACACAATAAGAAAATGAATTTTTATAGCCCTAATCCAATGTTTAAGTGAAGATTATTATTCTTATTCTGGCGTCAAATAATCAAACCGGCTTATTGTCGAGAAATCAATCTTATCCGTACTTACTGGCAAGTAAATAATTAGAGAATTAGGTCACATATGGAGTTGCAACCCGTCATAAGCCAGGTAAACGCCAGGCGGCAATTCGCTGGAAATCTTTTTATGAGTACCCAGACGGTGGCTTATATGGGTGAAATATGTTTGTTCTGCACCAATTTCTTCTGCCAGGCTAACAGCTTCTTCTAAGGTAAGATGAGAAATGTGGTTTTCCTTTTGAAGTGCGTTGATTACAACAACTTTAGAACCACGCATCCTGTCAATGTTCTCTGCATCGATAGTTTTAGCATCAGTGATATAAGTGAAGTCGCCAATACGGTAACCAAAAACGGGCAGCTTATAATGCATTACGGTAACAGGAATAACTTCTATACCAGCAACTGTAAAATTCTGATCGGCGGAAATCTTGTGCAGCTCCAAACGTGGAATTCCCGGATAATTTGCTCCGGAAAAGATATAATGAAACTCCTGCCTTAATGCCGCTAGTACACGGGCGTCTGCATATACATCAATCTCAGTTTGTTGCTTGTGATTAAATGCCCGCACATCATCAAGCCCGGCGACATGGTCCTTATGTTCGTGCGTAAATAATATTGCATCCAGATGCTTTACTCCTGCCCTTAACATCTGATATCTAAAATCTGGTCCTGCATCGATAACCAGAGACTTACCTTCAATTTCAATCAGCACTGACACCCGAAGCCGTTTATCGTGGCTGTCTTTTGACATGCATACCTCGCAATCACAGGCAATGACAGGTACGCCCTGTGAGGTTCCTGTTCCTAGAAATGTAACCTTCAAAATTCGAGCTTAGTTTGTTTAAGTAAATAAAGAAATGCCTTCTCCTTCTCATCTAATATAGTATCATCTGTTTCAGTGTTCTGAAGCAGGTCCGCGA
>NZ_JBASJU010000107.1:0-1661 GCF_049655485.1 Daejeonella sp. | reverse complement strand
AGTCTGTGCGTGAAATGTCAGCTAATGCGTTTAAGGATTACCAAACGCTGAAGACTTTCACAGAGAATGCCGCGCATGAACTCATGACCCCGATAGCTGTGATCCAGGGAAAATTGGATACATTAATGCAGACGGAATCGATAAGCCATATTCAGGCAATATTAGTTGAGGATCTCTATAGAGCTGTTTCAAGATTATCCCGGCTTAATCAATCCCTTCTTCTCCTAGTCAAAATTGAGAGCAATCTTCTCTTGGTAAAAGAGACTATAGAGATGAGTACCCTTGTGGAGAACAAGGTCAGCGAGTTTTCTGAGCTCCTTGAAGCAAAATCTATTTTTTATGAAATGGACCTCTCCCCAACGAGCGTAAATGGGAGTTCTTACCTGATTGATATTCTAATAAATAATCTGTTCAGTAATGCTATCAGACATACCACCGAAAACGGAAATATTAAAATCGTCCTTAAAAAGGATTCCCTCCATATTATAAATTCAGCAGCAGGCAATTCTCCTTTATCTGATCAAATATTTCAACGCTTTTACAAGGAAGAAAGCTCAGAAGGAAGCGGTTTGGGATTAGCTATTTCCTTCCAGATATGTGAGGTGCACGACTGGAATTTAAGTTATAATCTTGAGAGTTCAAACCATGTTTTTACTGTTTCTTTTAGCCCGGTAAGCACTCCTGATTTCTCGATTTGATATATTCTTTAGGTTCGTTTCTATGCTTTTAAATTTTTAGTTCAGAATTTACTCAAAATTGCTTTATAAATTAGCTATAATCCCTTTTCACCGATAATAAATTAATATAAAGGGCATTTGATTAGATTTTTTGACACCTCCTAAATGTATAAAATAGTTGTATGTATTCTTTTTACTTTACTTATTTCAGCCTGCCAGTCGAACCGATATATAAGCCGTAAAGCCTTTGCTGATGAGTTTAATAAACGATCTGAATATGCACTGAATGATAGTTTAATTCCCGGTAGTTTTCGATTACCTCCTGGAACTACTTTGGAAAATGGCTTAACTGAAGAAGAGGCTGTAAATATATCCCTATGGAACAATGCCCGTTTTCAGACTGATCTTGCCGATATATCGATGGCTAATGCAAATGTTACAAATGCAGCAATCATTTCCAATCCTTTATTGCGCTACCTGGCTCCTACAGGCGGCATAGCCACTTCGGGATATATCAATTTTGCACTCGACTTTATCTGGCAAAGGCCCCAGCGAATAGCCGTTGCTAAACTAAATGCAGACCGAATTGCTGATAGTTTAATGCAAAGAGGATTTTCCCTCATTCGAGATGTTCAGTTCAACTATGCTGACCTGCTTGCTGCAACCGAAAGGTTAACTATAATCCGGGAAACTGCCAAGATCAGAGCGGAAATGGCCCATCTTGCCAATGTCCGCTTGAAATATGGAGATATCAGTGAACTGGAAGCTTCCACTTCAAGGGCAGACTCCGCCAGCGCTGCCGATGATCTTGTACAGGCAAACCTGAACTACCTGTTAGCTAAAAGCTCATTAAATTATATCATGGGATTCACTTCTCCGGATACTGTCATATCTGTCATCACGGCTAGACCTGATACCATTTTGCGAAAGATTCCAGTTAAGGATTATCTGGAGCTGGCATTTGAATACAGACCAGAGATTAGG
>NZ_JBASJU010000106.1:0-4657 GCF_049655485.1 Daejeonella sp. | reverse complement strand
AAAGGATTTATAGACTTCCTGCGGAACGTTTTTATAATCATATGTTAATCCTGAGTTAAATTTTACTCTTAAGATACGTGTATCCGCAAGATACTCGAATGAATCCACTACACTTGAAGGCATGGTTTATAGCAAAATACATAGCTCTAAAAAAATAGTGCCAAAACTAAAATTTCCTGACTCATCCAGGAATGATACAGGGAGTTGTACTTAATGTTGGAAAAAGAAAAGGCTGAGAGTAATCAACCTTTCATATTGGATACTGTTGGAGATGTGAATACAAAGCTTTCGATGTGATACAATATCACACAGATCCTACTATGCTGGCAATAATTTCTTTTGATATCGGTTTGCTATAAAATTTTCGGATAGAGGGATGATTTCTCATTCGATTTTTGTCATTTTCATTATTCGAAGAACTGTACATGAAAATGGCATATTTTGACTGTATATTTTTTGGTAATTGCTCAAAAGCCTCTACAAACTGAAATCCATTCATAATAGGCATTTGGATATCAAGTACAATAATGGTAATAGGTTCTTCATTAATGGGTCCGGATTTTTTTATTTCCTCAAATGCTTCGGTGGGCTGGGTGTATGATTTGATACTGGAAAAAGTCCCTGAATTTTGAATGATTTTTTCGCCAATAAAACAATCCAGTTGGCTGTCGTCTATTATTATAAAGTGTGGAAAGGGATTCGACATCTTACTTATTTTGAATGATAACTTTGAAGCAGGTACCTTCGTTAATTTCTGAGTCTACCGTTATCTCACCATTTAGCTTAGTTACTGCAGCCTTAACATTATATAACCCAAACCCGGACCCAACTTCTTGTGAACTTGCTCTGAAGAACATATTAAAGATATCTCCTATGTGATTCTTATCAATACCCACCCCATTGTCTCTAACTTCCAATAGTGCTTTTCCGTTTTCTACAAGTATCTTGAGATCAACTTTTTTCTCTTTATTGTCTCTTTTCTGATATTTGAACGCATTCGATAAGAGATTGTTTAGAATAAGTTTAATTGACACTACATCGCCTCTAAAGATTTCTTTTTGGTCGATGCTGGTATTAAACTTTACGTCGCTAACAAGGTATGTAAAATTAAATATTTTGGTCTGCTCTCCTACAATATCGTTAAAGTTAATTTCCTTAATTTCTAATTCACCCCGGTTCAAGTTGTAATAGTCATGAATACTTTGTATAAAATCATCCAGATTCCGTACCGATTCCTTCATCATGAGAAGCATTTTTCTAATTTCCGTAATATCTTCCATGTGCTGGGCAGCTTCCACTACTCCCAGGATACTTAGGAGTGGGCCGCGCATATCATGTGTAACACTGTATGAAAATTTATCAAGTTCGTTGTATGCTTTCTGAAGCTCATCATTCTTTGCTGCCAAAAGGGTATTGGAAACATAAAATTTATTCGCCTCGTTTATTGCTCCAAGTATATCAGCATCTTTCCACGGTTTTCTTACATACCTGAATACATTACCCAGATTAATGGAATCAATTACCGAATCTATATCGGCGTATCCGGTTAATAATATGCGTATAGGTTTTGGGTAGCGACTACGGATTTCTTCAAAGAATTGTACACCTGTTTTTCCTGGCATTCTTTGGTCACAGAAAATTACTCGTATATCGGGGTGTGAATTCAAATGGTCCAAAGCGTCGGCCGCGTTAACAGCGACCATGACATTGTAATTTATCCTGAATGACGCCTTGAAGCCAGTTAGATTATTGATCTCATCATCTACATATAAGATCTTTATTTTCTCTTGTTTTTCCACTTAAGTATCTTGTTCTGTGTATTCAAACACTATGGGTAATTTCAGGATAAATTCTGTGCCCTTTCCTGGTGTACTGTTGATGTGAATTTCTCCCTGATGCCTTTTAATTGTATTATATGCAATTGACATTCCAAGGCCCGTACCTTCGCCTACGTCTTTAGTTGTAAAAAATGGTTCAAAGATTTTTTTCTTTGTTACTTCGTCCATTCCAATACCGTTATCTTCAATTTTGATAATGACTTTTGATTTACTATATGTTGTTGATATTTTCAATAAACCTCCTTCTCTATCTTTAAACTTAGCGTTTATAGCATATATTGCATTGGAGAGAATATTTAGGAAAACCTGATTTAGCTTTCCAGGGTAACATTCAATAAGCGGCAGGTCCCCGTAGATTTTTTCAAGTTTGATTTTGCGATTCAATAGGTTGTTAACAATGATTAGGGTTGAATCTAGTCCATCATTGATATTCGCTTTCTTGAGGTCGTCCTCATCCAGTCGGGAGAACACACGAAGACCTTTCACTATTTCAGAAGTGCGTGATGCACCTTCCTGAATCCCCTTAAGAAGCTGACTTATTTCCATTTTTAAATAGTCAAAGTCCATTTCTTCTTTCTGCTCATCGATAAGTTTTTGTTTTTCTTGTATCGGCAGATCTGACAATCCTATTTTCTCTATCTCCTGAATAAAATCTATCAGGATGTCTACATCCCTGTTTAACGGAGCTACATTGGATGTGACAAAGTTGATCGGATTGTTAATTTCATGTGCTATACCGGCTGTTAGCTGACCTAAAGATGCCATTTTTTCTGCTTCTACCAGTTGCCCCTCTGCTTCCTTCAGTTCTACCAAAGTTTGACTTAGTTCGGAATTTATTTCGCTCAGCTCAATTGTCCTTTCGTTTACTTTGGTTTCAAGAATCACATTTTGCTCGCGAATTATTCGCTCATTTTCCTTTAATGCCTGTAAGGTCTGTTCCTGAGATTTTTCTTTATCCCTCTTGAAGGTGTTAATTTTATCTGCCAGAGCGAAAGCGAGTAAAATTACTTCAAGAGCGGTTCCGGTCTCTTTGGTGTAATTTGTAAAATTGGTATAAGGCACTATCCCGAGATTTCGCAGTACAAACAATAGCAGGCCGGTTATAAAAAGCGTAAAGGCAAGAAGGAACAATTTCGCTGGACGGTAACCTTGTAATGAAAGTGAAATAGCTATCGTGAAAGTAATTACGACGGTAGAAATCGCGGCGAAATCAATGGCTCTGAAGCTGGCTTGATCGTAGCCCAGGATCCGTAAAATTATTGCGATAGAATACAGAATAATTGGAAGATAAATGAACTTATGCATTCTTGGTGAATTCTCCTTTGTTTGGAGGAAGGTCATCATGAAGAGATTTCCGACTACTCCAGCAATCCCGGGGAAAATCACGATTCCGAGATGGTTAATTGCGGGGTAATTAAATAAAATAAGCCTGTAGGTATATCCGCTAAGAGTAATTGAACTTAAGCCTATAAATAAACTGTACAATACGTAAAATATATAGCTGGAATCCTTTACCGATAAGTAGATGAAGAAATTGTATAGCACCATGACTAAAATCAACCCCATAAATAGTCCCCATGCCAGGTCATTAGTCGCAAGGCTTTCCGCAATGGTTTTGGGACTGCCCAAAATAAGGGGCAATACCATTTGCTCGGTACTCTTAACCCTGAGAAAATACTCTTTGCTTGAGCCCGGAGCAATCCTCACATCAAAAAGAAAATTTTGATGCTGATATTTTCTTTCGGAAAAGTTATTGTAATAACTTAATTTCTGAACTGTGCCGTCGCTTACTGCATAGAATTCACAGGTGCCAAGCGTTGGATACTCCAGTGCAAGAATTAAATGGTCTTGATCACTTTCATTTTTTATAGTAAACTTTAACCAAAAATCAGAACTGCTAAGCCGAAGGTTAGGAATTTTCACACCCGAAGCATGGAATGCACTTGAATTTTTTACATCTTCTAACTCTAATTTGTTCGTAGCGTCGTCTAATATTGCAACGTGGCCGCCAATGACCATGTTTTTTCCTTTAAAAATGACTGGTGATTGCGCAGCAGCAAGTACAGAATAACATATTGACAGTAATAGGAGTAAAAAGCGAAGCCTTATCATTACTAATTGCTCTTGGTCAACTGAATAATCATTACAATTTTCTGAAATTTAATTAGCGATCGTTTTCCATAACTAAAATATCTGATATCGGTAATCGATGTGCCTTTAAGCCGGGCTCTTCAGCGACAGCTATTTTTGCAAGAAATATCTCAGAATTGTCGTTTGTAGATTGTGTTATTTTATTAAACTGCTCCCTCAGGAAGTGGAGCTGTTCCACTTCTTTTTCGTCCAAACCCTCGCCATTACCATGTAAAATACGTGAAAAAAGATAAAGGGGCGAAATGAGGGGATGAATCGCAAGCTTTAAGTTTGTAGCTTCGAGCCAGAATCTTTCCATCGCCCGGCCCCCTTCAAAGAAATTCTTAAGATTATATCCAGGGATGCTTATCAGGCAAAGCGCCGAGGCAGTTGAAACCGTTCTCATAGCAAGCATACCTAGCGCGTTGCCGCCTCCAATTTCTTTGACGGCTTTTATCACCTTCTCGTCTTTTATGACGCCCATTGCAGCCATCAAAGAATTTCCGAGCCCAAGGGTTTGAATGTCGATCCCGTCACGGGTGCGCTCGGCCTCTTCATTGGTCCATCTCATTTCCCGGTGGACGAAGTCGTAATGCCCTTCTTGATTAAGAAGGCGTATTTTGTCGCATGCGCCTATAATCATTGCGAGCCCGCGAAGATCGCTATCCTCTGTAAAATAATTAATTGCG